>JALGYA010000035.1 GCA_029824475.1 Fimbriimonadia bacterium
ACTCCGCTCACCAGCTTCTTGTCGGTCTGTCGGCGGTTCTGGGGCACATGTTCAGTCCGTTCCTGGGCTTCAAAGGAGGCAAGGGCGTGGCGACTGGAGTGGGGGCAATGATCGGAACCATGCCAGCCGTGGGCTTGTCATGTTTCGCTGTCTTCTTCGTCTTTATGTTCCTGTTTAAAATGGTCAGTCTTGCCAGTGTCGCAGGGACGGCTACGCTGCCTATTTGGGCCAAAGTCTATATCCCTGAAGAGACGCAGCTGTTCTGGCTGGGAAGCGCTTTTGCAGCGCTGATCATCGTGAAGCATCACGCGAACATCAAGCGGATCATCAAGGGCGAGGAGCCGAAGTTCAGCCTGAAAAGCGACGATTCGGCAAACCAAAAGCAGGCTTCAAACGGTCTAGACACGCAGGAGGGTGCTGCCGAAGAGGCAGAGCCGAATGCGCCGAGTTGATCGCTGTATCTACAAAGAACTAGCCGCGCCGCTGATTGGCGGTACGTTCGTCATCGCTCTCCTCTTTGTGGCAAATGAGCTGATTCGCATCTTCAAGCTGCTGAATGTAGCGGAGATGCCTGCCATTTCGATCATTCAGCTCATCCTGTATAGGATCCCATTCTGGATGATCATGACTCTGCCGGTCGGTGTGGCTATTGGCGCCTCTCTGGCGATGGGGCGTCTCACTCGCGAATCTGAAGTCACCGCGATGAAAGCTGCCGGCATTCCGATCCGCCGGATTCTCCTTCCTGTTGGAATCGCCGGTCTAATCTTCAGCGGCCTCGATTTCTTAGTCATCGAAAAGATCCTCCCGCCGACGGCAAAGAAATACGAGCAGCTCCAGGCCGACGTCTCCAATCTCGCTGTACAGCCCACGTTCCGGGCTGACGTCATGATTAAGGTCGACCGATACACCGCCCACTTCGGCTCCGTGCAGCGGCGTCGCGACGGAGGGCTCGATCTCTCCGACATCTTCCTGATTGAGCGCCCCAAGCCGCATGAGCGGACAATCTACATGGCTTCGTCCGGCATGTACCAGGATGGCGTCTGGACGATCAATAATCCTACAATGTTGATGTTTGCGGGCCTAGACTTGCACGCATTTACGACCGAACAGACGATGGAGATCAATGAGCGAATCCGTGTTGCGGATGTGATCGCTCCTCCCCCCGCTGACACCGAGACCATAGGTGAATTGAAGGCCGCGATAGATCAGGCCAGGTCTCAAGGGCTCAATCCCACGAGCTTGCTCGTCGATTATCACGGCAAGTTTAGCGTGCCTGCATCCTGTCTGGTCTTTGCGCTGACGAGTGCGCTTTCCGCTCTGTGGCTGTCCAAGGGCGGCCCATTTTCGGGCCTGATGCTGAGCCTTGGGCTTGTGCTTCTGTACTTCAACACACACGTCATCGCGACTGAAATCTTTGGCCGAGGGGCCATTGTGGGTCCGGCCTTGGCCGCGTGGCTCCCCAACATTCTGTTTGCCGTGATTGGTCTTGTCGCCTATTGGAGAGTGAGGTGAGGTCGCTTGCGGCGGCCGCTCTCGCTGCCATCTGCTGCGCAGCAACGGCCCAGGACGTGGGCGTCGCTGTCCTGACGGGAATCAACAAAGCGTTCCCGGGGGAGCAGGCAGTTGGCCTGGGTCAGGCACTTCCGCCGAAAGATCCTGAAAAGGGTGATCAGCTGATCACAGATCACGCGGAAAGCGCGGAGATCAATGGCACGCAAGTTCACTTCAAGGGAGGTGTTCAGCTCCGGTTTCGCGGCTACACAATCGAAGCTGAAGAGGTGATTGGCGACACCGAAACCGAGATCTTCGAGCTCAAGGGCAAAGCCGTGCTGGAGGGGAAGGACTCCAAGGTCGTTGGCGCAGGCATTCGCGCAGACTTCAAGAACGGAACCTATGCCTTCACCGACGGTGCCGCGCAGCTCTCGCCTGAAACTCTGACGGGGCAGCTGCAGGAGCATCTCTACATCCGGGGATCAGAAGGTGCTGGCCGTGAAGGGCTCTTGGAGATCGAGGACAGCCGCATCACCACATGTGATTTAGAGGACCCTCACTTCGCGTTCTTGGCGCGGTCTTCTGAGGTGATCTTCGGTGACCGTGTGCTGCTCAAGGGCTTCAAGCTGCGTGCCTGGAACAAGACGATTTTCTCAGCCCCCACGTTCTCAGTGCCGTTGGACGATGACCCTGGAAGAAACCTCCCCGAGATCGGCCAGAGCCGAGACGAGGGGTTCTACATTAAGACGAAGTTCACGACGCAGCTTGCGGAGAAGGAGCTCATCGACTACAAGGTCGATGTGATGTCTCGGCTGGGTGTCGGCCTGGGGGCGGAATGGGAATACGATCGCGGCGAGACGCGAGGCCTCGCGTCCGCGTACGGTGTAATCGGCCCGCAGACCGGGGGAATGCTCCGCCTGAACCACATGCAGCCCTTGGGGCCCGGACGGCTCAGCGTCAATTCTCAGGTTCAAAATAGCTATTACCGCTCCGCTCCTGGCTCGATTCTTGTCAACACACGAGGAACGTACACGATGCCGACGGGGAAGGGCACGACAACCCTCGGATTCGGCAGAAACTCGTCATCCACAGAGTTTTTCAATTCCACCAGCGAGAACTACAGCCTCAACGATAATCGGCGCTTCAATACAGGCGCGAACACCAGGCTAAACGTCTCTTACAACTCGACAAGGTCTAGCGGATTCAGCGGGAACGAGGTCAAGAGCAGCCGCTTTGATGTCCGATTCTCTGGGACACAGCCGTTCAGGTCCTTCGATGCAGAGCTGATGTATCAGCGGGCGATTCCTGTCGGCGACTCACAAAACTTCTTCTCAAGCAGCGACCGCACACCGATGTTGACCCTGCGAACAACCACGCAGAAGCTCTTTGGATCAGGCTCCAAACTCCCCAATATGAGGACCGAGCTTGCGCTGGGTGAGCTTGTCAATCCGGCCACTAAAGAGACCGTTTCCAGGATCTATTTCAAAACGGACATGAGCCGGACTGAGAAGCTGCAGGAGGCTGTCAATTTCAACTGGAATGCGGGCTTCCGGCAGGGCATGTACAGTGACGACACCGCCCAGTACACGCTCAACTATGGCGGCAGGTTCACGTGGCAGCTGCAAGGTGAACAGGTGATCGATTTTGACCGCGTCCGACGCCCCAAGGGCCTCACTGCGAACCTAAGTTACCGGCGCATGCAGAGCTTTGGGTTCACGCCGCTCTTCATCGACCGAACTGGCCGCTCAGATTCGCTGCTATTCGACTTTAGAAACCAGGTTCAAGATCACCTTGAATTGTCATTTGGGACAGGCTACGATATGGTCCAGGCTGAGCGTGGCCTGACCCCCTGGCAGCTGCTCAACTTCCGTGCCAACTGGCGATGGAACAAGGACACGAGCGTGCAGACGTGGCTCACCTATGACTCGTTCTCAGAGTCGTGGTCAACGCTCAGGTTTGAGTCCAAATTCAGGATGGCTGGTGCAAGATGGGCCCTGAACACCAGGTTTGATGCCCGCCGAAGCCTCTGGGCAGGCGGCACCCTTGGCCTTCGCGATCTTGAGTTCGGCAAACTCAACGCCTCACTCCTGCTGGACTGGAGCGGCTACACGAACTCGCTCAACGCGATGCACCTGCAGCTGGCCTACGACCTTCACTGCATGGACGCAGTGTTGGAGATCATGGACAACCGGGCTGGATTCCGTTCTGGTCAGCAGATCGGGCTGTTCATCCGCGTGAAGGCCCTGCCGGGCGGCGGTCCGTACGGTCAGGGGCGAAGAGGCGAGATGATCGGATCAGGCTTTGGCGGTTTCGGCGGATAAGAACTCTTCGATCTGCTGACGGTGAGGAATCGAAGTGCTCGCCCCGAGCTTTGTGGTCGACATCGCGCCTGCCGCGTTGGCCCTCACCAGGGCATCTGGGATGGTGCTTCCATACGAGACTCGGCTGGCAAAAACTCCGGTGAAAACGTCACCCGCTGCAGTCGTGTCGATCGCATTAACTTTGGGCGCTTCGAATATCCTGCCTCTTCCATTGGCGAACCAGTAACATCCGCGCTCACCGAGCGTGATGATGACGTTCTTTGCGCCCCTTTTTGTGAGCTCAGCCGCCGCTTCTTGACAGCCTTCCTCTGTGTCAACGGGCGTGCCCGTCAACTGCTCAGCTTCGATTTCATTCGGGGTGATCGCCCAACAGAGCTTAATCAGTTCGTCGGGAATATCTGCTGCCGGTGCGGGATTCAAAATGAACCGCTCGGCCTGCTTGGCAGCTTCTATCACTGCACCGATGGGCACTTCCAGCTGGGCCACCACGATATCAGGCTCCTGGTGGCTCATCACCTCCGCGACCATCTTGCCGGTGAGCCGTTGGTTTGCGCCCGGGCAGACGACGATCGAATTCTCTCCAGATTCCGAGAGAAAGATGCCGGCCTCGGCTGTCGAGGCGCTCTTGAGTTTGAAGAGGTGGCTGCAGTCCACTCCTGCTTCATCGAGTTCATATTCGACGGTGTTTCCGCCGACGTCACGTCCAACGCAGCCCATAAAACGCACGTCAGATCCCATCTGGGCCGAAGCGATGGCCTGGTTCAGCCCCTTGCCGCCAGAGACAGAAAACCTCTTGCCGCCGATGACGGTCTCGCCTGGTGACGGAATCTCTTTGCACTGGAAAACAGTGTCGACCGTGGCGCTGCCGACGACCCAGATTGTGGGACCGATCATGTCTGGACTTGATTATCTCCGAAAAGCGCATCGGCTGCAAGCACGTGCTCCACGCCGAGAGATGTCTTGCAGAGCAGCTCGCCGTTTTCGCCGATCCCCACCGCTTCACCCGGCCGCTCGCCGGCAACAACAAACCACTTGCCCGGAGTCTCGTCAAACTCCATCCATTCGTCTCGAAGCCTCTGCCACGACTGCGGAGCCTCCATGCCAGCGGATTGCTGCATGATCGAGTCAGCAAGCTCCAAGGGCTCCACTTTCCTGCCTTTGATCTCTTCAAGCGAAATCACAATTCGGTCCAGGTCACTCGGCATGGTCTGCGGCTTCAGATTGATCCCTATCCCCACGACGGGGAAGGTGCTGCCAGAGCAGTTGATCATCTCGACAAGAACGCCGCCAAGCTTTCGGCCGTGGAGTGTGAGGTCATTGGGCCACTGCAGGCAGGATCCGCATACTTTTGCAGCAGCCAGCGAGAATCCGAATCCGATCAGCCAGGGCATCGGATGATCCGCCAGGTGGGGAAGTGGAATCGAAAACGTGAGCGAAGCTCCTCGGCTGCTCTCCCACTTCCGCTGCAGCCGGCCGCGCCCATCGGTCTGATGAAGAGTGAGCAGTGCGCCAGGAATGGTGTGACCGGCAATGCACCGCCGCCGCATCTCATCCTGCGTGGAATCGACCTCTGCCATGACTTCAATGTCTGTTCGCTGTACCAGGCGAATCATTCGAATTCAAGGTGGATCGAAAGGGATGGGGCGGAGTGGGTAAGTGCCCCGACCGAGATCGCGTCAACTCCAGTCTCTGCGATCGCCCGCACCGTCTGCAGGCTGACTCCGCCGCTCGCTTCCAAGATCACTTTGCCCTTAAGTTTAACAGAAACTGCCGACATTTCATCACAACTCATGTTATCGAGCATCACAATATCTGCTCCGGCTTCGTAGGCTTCCACGGCCTGATCGAGGGTCTCTGCCTCGACTTCGACCTTGGTCATGTGGCCCTTAACCTTGTGCGCTTTCGCAACAGCCTCTTTCAATGAGCCGGCGGCGTTGATGTGGTTTTCCTTGATCATCAGCCCGTCAAAGAGCCCCATTCTATGCGTGACACCTCCGCCGCAGCGGACGGCGTATTTCTGCAGCGATCGCAGACCGGGAATGGTCTTGCGGGTGTCAACGATGGCGACTTCTGTGCCTTCGACAGCGGCGACATACTGCGCGGTCAGCGATGCTGTCCCGCTCATGAGCATGAGGAAGTTCAGCGCGGTTCTTTCTCTGCTGAGAACGTGAATCGACGAGGACTCACCTCTGACAAGCAGTGTGCCGGGCTCAACGCGATCGCCATCGGAAGCCGGTGCCCAGCATTTTCCGAAAGTAGACGTGGCAAGACCGATGCCACAGACGACGCCTTCCTCTTGGGCTTCGATAAACCAAGCGGCTTGGTGGTCAGGTGATATGCAGCCGGCGCTCAGGTCGCCTGACCCAAGATCTTCTGCCAGCGCTGTCTCGATGACGCGTTCCCAGCCTGCTGGCTGTGGGTGTTTCCATCCGGAGCTCATTCCGTGTCGATCTCGACACCACACCGGGCGGCGAGTTCCTCAATGAGCATCAAGTATGGCACCTCGATGCCTGCGCGCTTCCACCCGATGGGGACGCGGATGCCGGAGGATGCCAGGTGAGCAATCGGGCGAATTGTGAGAGTCCCCTCTTCGTGCCGGACCAGGAACTTATCATGCTTCTCAGCGATGATCTCAACAACAGTCTCGTAAGGGATATTCCTGTGAGTAGTGAGCGTGATCGCCTCAAAGGAGTCGTCATCAAGCGTGTAAGAAACTTCGTCCAGACGCCGCCACGCCAGGTCCGCCATTGCACCACGTCCAAATTCAGCAGCCGCCGCAGCCGCCTGCATCATCGTCTCCTTGATCGCCTTCCCTGAACCAAGATTGAGGTCCGGGCGTATCTTCTTGCTGGTCTCGATAGCCTCGGCTGAGCCGGTATCGAACCAGTGCAAAATATCTGGCGGTTGATAAGTTACAGCGGACATCTGCCTCTATTATCGGTTCATTTGCATGCAGGTTGCGAGGCCTAGGCGTCGTCCTGCGGAATATCTCGGCCTTCAAGTCGGGCCCGCACGAACTCAGCGCGGTGTCTGGCCGCTGCATCCTGGTTGACCGTGCCGTACACTTCCATCTGTGCAATCCAGGCATCCACTTCACGGCTGGAGCCCTTCCAGCCCGGTGCCCTCACGGCTCTCGCCCATCTCACCCAGGAGAGCACGCGCAGCGCATCTGCAAGGCTGAGTTTGTGCTGCTCTATGGCAAATCTCGCGGCCTGGAGTGTCCTCTGACTCAATTCAGCTGGGTGGACTTCCTCCCTCGCTTTCCGCTCCTGGGCGATCAAGTATTCGCACGCGCCCTTGATCTCGTCGGCCCGTCCACGAATCGTGCTGATCTGGAAGAAAGCGCCGACAGCTTTGCTCGACTCACCGAACAGGCCCCGAGCCGTGATGTTGTACGCACCTAGGGCTGCCAGAACTCCATTTAGCTTGCGCTGATGGGCGAGAGCGATCAAATGAACAAGAACCGATCTTCTTTTGCCTGGACCAGCGTTGTAAGGGCTGGCGGTCAGGAAGCCCAGTGCTTCGTTATGCAGGAATTCTAGGTCCTCGCCGAAGGCGGTCGTCGTCTCGTCTGCCTCTCGTTCGGCGTCATCAATCGCATATCCAGGCGCCAGCACCTGAATCCGCAGGTGATCCTCTTCGTTCACCATGATGCTGATCTTGCGCTGTTCATGTGTGAGGAGCGACCGGCCCGGGTCGTCGCAGTTGAACTCAGGGCTGATCATCCTGCTGCTGAGCAGATAGTCATGCTCTGCTGGGCTGAGACTCTGCTTTGCCGTGAGGCCGATCTTGACGCCGACTGCTTCCGCAGCCTTCTGCACTTCGATAAGGTCGTCGTCGGGAGCAACGGAAGGGTAGAGATGCCCTTTGATGCAGCGTGCCATACGGCAGCGTGAGCTGACAACAACGTCCTCTTCAGGAGCACCAGAAGCGAGCCATGCCGGTTTTGGCATGCTGCGAAGAACCATCTTCTTCCAGGCTTCCGAGCTTGGCTCCTGATCGCGCATCATCTTGATTGTAGACCGCTAAGAGGCGGAAGGGATTGCCGGATCGATGGGAGGATTGGTGATTATGATGTCGCCAGCCGGTACTTTGACTTTCTGCCACCCATCGCGCTCTTCGAGAACGGTTCCGCCGCTCACCTTTCCTTTGCCGACCGGCAGCCAGAATTCTCGCTTGCCTTTCAGCTCTGCTGGGATCTTCACAATCCAGGTCTCCTTTTCTGCCGCAGCGTCGATTGTCGCCTTGATATAGCCCTCGGGCTTGGTCTGATCTCGCAGCAGCATCATTGATCGTGCAAACATCCTCGTCTCGCAGATTGCTGACATGTAGAGTGCCACCGCCAGATAATCAAAGTACCCCTCTTCAGTTTTGGCCTGGAGAGTGTCAGCTCTTGGACCTCGCTGTGAGAAGCGATTGATCATCGGTGTGTACTTGCGGGTGACGTATGAAGCGAGCTGCGCTTGAGATGCACCGAGCACATCATCCGATGTGACGGTCTCCTTGATAAGCTCCTCATGCAGCCACTTCAGATAGAGCCGCTCACCCAGATCTCCGTTTGGCCACGGTTCTGGCGCTGAGAAGCCACCGGCAGTCAGCAGCGTCGCATGGCCGTATTCGTGTGCAGTCTCTCTGGCCCACTCCAGTGGATCAGTGAGAGATCCAATCTGGTAGATGTAGATCGCGCTGGTTGAGATGGACACGCCGTCAGTGGACGTCTCAAATGGATCGCGCTCGTATCGATGTTCCGCCCCAGCATCGGGGCCGTTGCTGCACAGGAAGATGTCGTAGATGCCCTGCCGGAACTGTGTTTTGTGATCCAGCCGCACCAGCCTCTGGTAGTTGAAATCCCAGATGCGCATCAGCATTCTGCTGACAGGCTGTCCAATGGCGATCGCGTCTTCCTGGTTTTCAGCAAACACGCGGGTGCGGAGGTGGAATCTGTCCTCTTCGGTCCGGCGTCCGTAGCCGGATGTGACGAACGGGAACTTCCAGGTGTTGTTCTGAGGAGCGAGCTTGGGCTGCTTCATCGGCTCCATCTTGGTTTCGATGAACAGCCGCTCATACTTCGGCGCATCCACGCCAACCAGAGTGTGCTCCTTGACGTTGTATTGGCCCTGCTGCTGATCGACCATCGGCCCCATGCGGGGGAAGATCAGCGCATACGAAAGCAGCAGGGTCTCAAGCATCTTCTTTTAGGACTCGTGAGCCTCTAGGAATCGTTCTGCGTCGATTGCTGCCATGCACCCAGTGCCTGCAGCTGTGACTGCCTGGCGGTACTTGTCGTCCGCGACATCGCCACAGGCGAAGACGCCCGGGATGTTGGTCTCCGTTGAGCCAGGATTGATTTTGAGATAGCCGACATCGTTGGCATCCAGTACACCCTTGAAGAGGTCGCTGTTCGGCTTGTGGCCGATCGCAACGAAAACGCCATCGAGTGGAACTTCCTTCATGGAATCATCCTTCGTGGACTTCAGACGAATACCGGTGACCTTGGGCATCGGATCTGTGTCGCCAAGGATCTCATCGACGGTCTGCGAAGTAAGCAGCTCAATCTTGGGGTTGTCGATCACACGCTTCTGCATGATCTGACTCGCTCGGAACTCGTCACGCCTGTGCACGAGGTAGACCTTGTCGGCGTGTCTGGTGAGGTAATTCGCCTCTTCCATGGCCGTGTCTCCGCCTCCGACGACGGCTACTGTCTTGCCTCGGAAGAAGAAGCCGTCACACGTGGCGCAGGCACTCACGCCGTAGCCGCCGAAGGTGACTTCGGATTCGATGCCGATCCACTTGGCGCTTGCACCGGTGGCGACGATGACAGTCTCGCCTTCAAAAACTTCATCGCCAACGTAGACCTTGAACGGCCGCTGGCTTAAATCGACTTTGGTGACGACCTCGTTTCGAACATCAGCGCCGAATCTAACGGCCTGGTTCTTGAAGAGCTCCATCATCTCGGGGCCCATCACTCCTTCTGGGAAGCCGGGGTAGTTCTCCACATCGGTGGTGATCATCAATTGACCCCCCGGTTCTGGTCCTGCAAATACGAGGGGTTTGAGGTCGGCTCGTCCGGCATAGACAGCGGCTGTATAGCCTGCCGGTCCTGATCCGACGATGATCACTTTGTGCGCCATAGCTTGTCGGAAGGTTACCTGCAGCACCCCAGTTCCTAGAGGCCCAGGCCCGGTGGCTTTCAGGTTGAAATCCAGGCAAATTGCCTAGACGCCTGCGGCACGAACGACGCTGTGTCGTACAAACTCATGATATGAATGTTGAACTCCTGAAGGAGCTCGTTGAAGCACACGGTGTTCCCGGCCAGGAAGGCGCGATCCGCGAGATCGTGCGGCGTGAGCTTGGACCGGTCTGTGACATCACTTCCGACTCCATGGGCAGCATGATCTGCCACAAGAAAGGCTCGGGCAAAACAAAGCTGATGATCGCTGCTCACATGGACGAAATTGGATTCGTGGTCAAGCATATCAACGACAAAGGCTTCCTCAAGATCCACCCGGTAGGCGGCTGGGATCCTCGCATGATGTGCGCGCAGCGCGTGGTCGTTCACACTCGAAAAGACGGTCGACTCCTCGGCACGATGATGCCCTCCACAAAGCCGAAGCACATGCTCACGCCCGCTGAAGCCGGCAAGGCGCTCACCACCGATGACTTTTTCATCGACCTCGGTCTCAGTGGCGACGACGTGAAGGAGAAGGTCTCTCTTGGTGACATGGTCGTGATGAACCGCGGCCTTCAAGAGACGGGAGATCTGCTCACCAGCAAGGCCATGGACGACCGAGTCGCTGTCTTCATCATGATCGAGGCTGTCAAAGCCCTGGGCGATCACGACGTCGATGTGTATGCGGTCGCCACAACCCAGGAAGAGATCGGACTCAGAGGGGCTGCGGCAGCTGGCGCTGGCCTCAACCCTGACATCTGCGTCGCGATCGACATCACGCTCGCGAACGACATTCCCGGCATTCCGGATGAGTTCGCGATCACGAAGCTGGGCGAAGGCACGGCGATCAAGTTCCTCGACGGTTCGCTAATCTGCAGCCCCAAGCTGGTTGATCACTTCCGGGAAGTCGCTGAAGCCAACGACATCAATCACCAGATCGAAGTTTTGCCAGCTGGCGGGACCGATGCTGGAGCGATTCAGCGGCTGCATGGCGGTGTCCCGTCGATCACGCTGTCGATCCCCACACGCTACGTCCATACGGTCAACGAGACTGTGCATCCTGACGATGTCCAGGCCTCAATCGACCTGATGAAGGCCTACATCGAAGACGCGCACAATGGGGACTACTCCTACTCGTAGGAACCGCTGGGCTCTGAACTGCATTTTAGGTTGAGATGATCTTCAGGAGCGCTGCCTTCGTTTCGGCTGCATGGCTCTTCACCGCAGGCTGCGGTGAAGAGCCTAAAGCTGTGCAGCAGCCGGAGCCGGCTGTGCCCGTCGTGGCAATGGTAGAGCCGGCATCGGAGCCCAACGAAACCGTGATCCGTGTTGACGGAATGGCCTGCACATCGTGCCGCGAAGCCGTCCATGCAGCCGTCATGGCCTTGGAAGGCGTCACGAGCTGCGAGGTAAGCCTGACGGGCCGCGTGGCAGCCTTTACTGATGGCGATCCCGTCGATCCGCAGTTCATGGTCGACGCCGTGAACGACGAAACAGAGTTTGTGGCATCCATCGTCGAATAGCCCTCGACTGCCACAATGTTGATGTGATCGACGAGATCCTGCAGAGGCTGAATCTCCCGAAGGGTGCCTACCTTGTCGGTGGATGTGTGCGCGATCATCTTCTCGACGGGAGCTTCGGGGAAGACATCGACATCGTCGTAGATGGCGATGCTGCTGCGCTCGTATCTGCGCTCTGGGCGGAGAAGCGTGTGGATGCCCCGCCTGAGTTCTATCCCCGATTCGGCACAGCACTTGTCCGGGTGGACGGGCTCCACATAGAATTCGCGAGTGCCCGGAAGGAGAGCTACGACCAAACCTCTCGTAAGCCCGACACGCATCGGGCAACTCTTGAGGAGGACATGCTCCGCCGAGACTTCACGGTCAACGCCCTCATGATGGACCCGCATGATCGGCAGATCATCGACCTTCTGGGCGCCGGACTCTCTGATCTGCACAACAAAATCCTTCGCACACCGGTGGCTCCGGATCAGACGTTTTTTGATGATCCGCTCCGAATGCTTAGGGCAGTCAGGTTTAAGCATCGGCTCGGCTTTGAGTTTGCTGATGGTTTGGCTGAGTCGATCCGGTCTCACGCAGATCGCCTGGAGATCATCAGTGCTGACCGGATCAGAGATGAGCTGACAAAGATGCTGCTCCACCCGACAGCAGATGACGCCCTGCGCGACCTTTTGGACCTTGGGCTCCTTGTGAAGTTCGCTCCAGAGCTTGCCGCACTGAAGGGTGTCGAGCAGGGCCGGCATCACACTGTCGACGCCTGGGATCACACGCTCAAGGTGGTCAAAGCAGCGTGGTCATCTGATCTCGTCCTCACTCTGGCTGCCCTGACGCACGATATCGGCAAGCCGCAGACGCGATCAGTAGGGAAGGACGGCAGGACACACTTTTTTGGCCATGAGCGCGTGGGCGCAAAGATCGCAGCAGACACTCTCACCCGCCTCAACTTTGGCCGATCCATGGCCGGCACGGTGGCGCAGTTGGTTCGGCTCCACATGAGGCTCGGCAAGCAGGATGTCTGCACACCCAAGGCGCTGAGGCGCCTCGCGAAGGAAGCTGGAGAAGACCTGCCGCGTCTGCTGGACCTCATGGAGGCAGACGGCAAAGGCGGCAAGGCGACTGCTCCCCGGGTTGATATTCCCTGGGTGCGAGAGCAGTTCGAGGCCGTGCTCGCCAAGACCCCGCTCGAGTCGCTGAAGAGTCCTCTTACGGGTGATGAGATCATCGCGGAGTTCTCGCTTGACCAGGGGCCGAAGGTCGGCCGGATCATGGAGAAGCTGGAGAAGCAGGTGATCGAAGGCAAGCTCGATCCCTTCGACAAATCGGCTGCTATAGAAGCGGCCAGGCGACTTATCGGCAGCTGACCCGTCTTGAAGCGTTGAGAGTCCCGCTTCATGAGTTCAGGCCAAACAGCTTCGCCATCTAAAGTCATATTTTGGGTGATGGTCACCGGTGTGGCCATCGGTGTCATATATATGATGCTGCCGTTCCTTAATGCGATCCTTTGGGGCGGCATTCTGGCGGCCCTTCTGCATCCGATCCACATGTGGCTCAGAGGCAAGGGCTGGAGCGAACTGAAATCAGCACTGTCGACCACGATCGGGGCAATTCTCATAATCCTGATCCCGTTGGGGCTGTTCCTCGGGAAAGCAGGCTTTGAAATCTACGAGTTCGTGATCAAGACCGGAGAGAGCGGAATTACGCTCTCGTTTGAGTCGCTCGCGGCTCAGGCGGACGACTTCCTGCGGCCCTATTTAGCCCGGATTAATGTGACCGATTTCCAAATGGCGCCATGGATTCAAGAGAACCGGGAAGCGATCCAATCCCAGCTGTCGAGCATCGTTCTGAAAGGAGCACCGGGAATCGTCACGCTGATTCTCGACGCGGTCATCGCCGTCCTCACGCTCTTCTTCTTCTTGAAAGACGGCCACTACTTGATCAACCCGACATTTGAGATGATCCCCTTGCCGAAGGCGGAGTCAGAGAAGATCATGCTGAACATGAAGAAGACAGTTCACGCGGTCTTCAGGGGCCAGCTCTTGGTCGCGTTGGTTCAGGCTGCGATCGCAACCGTTGTCTTCCTTTTGCTGGGCGTCAAAGGCGCGTTCATGTGGGGCTTGATCACGCTAGTCTGCAGCGCGATTCCTATGCTGGGTCCGCCTTTGGCCTACATCCCTGTGACTCTGATTCTATTTGCCGACGGTAAGCAGATGGAGGCGGGCATCATGCTTGGGGTCGGCCTCCTGTTCCTCTCTCAGATCGATGCCTTCCTCAAGCCGAAATTTATCGGCGACGACATCAGCCTCCACCCGATGGGGCTGTTCTTCGCACTGCTCGGTGGTGTGCTGACTATGGGCCCGATTGGACTCGTTGCTGGCCCCGTTATCCTGACGCTTGCCTTGGCGATAGTGGATGTCCTAGTAGCGCAGAGCAAGCTCGACCGAATCGCACGAGGCGAGCCTGCCGAGCCTGACCCCGAGCCTGCCTAAAGCTCGGGTTTTGTGGCGATCGCCTGCTGAATGATCTCGATGATCTCAGCGCGGTAAGCGCCTGTGAGCTCCTTTCGGGGAGCTCGCACTGCTTCTGAACCCATGCCGACTTCCTGCTGGATCATCTTGATCAGCTGGACAAAGTCGAATGTCGTGTCGAGGCGCAGCAGGGGCAGCATCCACTCGTAGAGCGGTCGTGCTTCTTCATACTTGCCGGCCATCGCCAAGTCATACAGCTTGACTGACTCAGCGGGGAAAGCGTTGACCACGCCTGCGATCCAGCATGTCGCGCCAGCCGCGGCGCCTTCCAGGAAGACATCGTCCACTCCAACAGCCAGCGTCAGCCGGTCGTCAATCAGAGCGCGAATTGAAGTGATCCGTCGGACATCAGCGCTCGACTCTTTGATCGCGTGAAGATTGTCCAGTTCGCACAGCTCCTGAACCTGCTCGGGCAGAATGTCAACGCCGTAGGCGATCGGGTTGTTGTAGAGCATGCAGCTCAGGTCGGTGGCGTTGATGATCTCTTCGAAGTGAGCCCGGTTCTCATCCCAAGTGCCTTTGTAGACGTAGGGGGGCAGCACCATGAGACCGGAGCAGCCTGCTTCTTCGGCATCTAAAGCGAGGTCAACAGCCTCTTGCGTGCTCAGAGCTGAAATGCCAGCTACAACCGGGGCCTTGCCATCGAGTGAATTGCAGAGCGTCTGGAGACACTCGACTTTCTCACCGTAGGTGAGGGTTGCGCCTTCGCCCAGAGATCCGAGCGCCACGATTCCGGTACAGCCAGCATCGATCATCCATTCGGCGTGCGTCGCCAAAAACTCGTGATCAACCGTGCCGTCGTCAAGAAACTTAGTAGTTATCGCTGGGATAACGCCCTGCCACTTCATCGCCTCAATTTATAGCTTATTCCGGGTCATCTTGAGCAGCCAGATGGGCCAAATCACAGGGAATCAGGGGCGGCCGTACAGCGTTCTTTTCCCACCCAAAGATGGCGGTGCAGGCAGCGCCGCAGATTCGGCCTTGACAGGGGCCCATTCCAACGCGGTGGGCAAGCTTGGCTTCACGGCTGGACCGGCAGTTTTTCACTTGGCCGAGAGTGGTGTCCTCGCAGCGGCAGATGATAGTGTCGTCATCGGCGAGTGAAAGGCATCGGTCCGTGAGCGCGTACGCCTTGATGAGGCTGTTCACGGTGGCTCTCTGTCTTCGAACATCCTTGAACATCTGCTCATCGGGCTCCCGGCCAGCGGCCGTGATTCCCGCCAATACCCCTTCCGGAAGTGCCTTGTCCAGGCCGCCGATTCCCGTCAGTTCTCCGACGGCGTAGACACTCTTGACGGTCGTCTCCTGGCGGCTGTCGACTTCAACAAAACCGGCCGTGAGCTCACATCCGATCAGTTCTGCCAACTCAGTGTTGGGAACGAGTCCGTAGCCGACTCCGACGAAGTCACACTCAAATTTTGTCCGACTGCCTTTCTCCTCGATGACCACTGAGTTGAGGCGATCCGCACCCTTCGCTTCTGTGATGACCGTTCCGAATTGCATCCTCGCTTTGCCGATCTTCTTGCCCATCTCCTTCGCCTGTTTGAGCTTCTGGAGATTGCCGAGGAGCATCCTTGCCATCTGCGTTGTCTGGGCCAGTGGCGCCTGTTCGCAGACAGCCAAAACGTCAGCTCCTTCGTCGATCATCCAGGCAGCGACGGCCATCAAGAGCGGTCCACTGCCGCCGATAACAACCTTCTTGCCGCGGACTTGGAGCCCACACTTTGCAGCTGCTTGGAGCCCACCGGCGCCCATCACACCCGGCAGTGTCCAGCCAGGGAACGGGAGCATGAGCTCTCTCGCTCCCGTCGCTAAGATCAGCTTCTTGTATCTAATCCGGCTGGGCAAACCGTTGCGCAGGACGAGGAGCACGCCTGGTTCTGGCGCGTCGAGAACAGTGCTGCCGCCCATAAACTCCACCCGGTCTGAGAGGATTGCGTTTTCGCTGCGCTCTCCAAGTCTGCCTCGCCAGATCTGGCCGCCGGGCAGCGGCTGCTCGTCAATGAGCCCGACTCTTGTCGCGTCTGCTGCGGCGTTGGCCGCAGTGAGTCCCCCCGGTCCGCCCCCGACAACGAGAACATCAAACATCGGTGACGACCTCCATCCCTTCCGTGCAGAATGTAAGGCAGCCGCGCATCTTGTGCCCATCGACCTGCACCAGGCATTCCATGCACGCACCCATGCTGCAGAAGGCCGAACGTGGGCTGCCGGTGACTGACGCCCGGATCGGGGTACCTGCTTCCAGCAGTGCTGATGAGACGGAAGAGCCTTGTGCGACTTCACGCGGCTCCCCATTCACAGTAATCCGGAGGGTCTTAGTCAAGCGAAGCCACCTCCCGATCCGCTCGGTACGGTGTGTCATCAATGGGCGGCTGCTCGCCCATGATCTGAGCGGCCAGAATCTTTGCCGAGCCTGTGGCGGTTGTGATCCCGAGCCCCTCGTGACCGGCACAGACGAGAATCTTCTCAGCCCCTGGCACTCGACCAATGAGGGGCAGCCCGTCCTGAACAGCAGGTCTAAACCCGGTCCAGATTCGCAGAGCCTGAACTCCAGCCAGCTCAGGAACGTATTCGATTGCACGGCTCAGCATCCTCGCTACAATTCGCCGATCAACTTTCCGGTCCCAGCCCGTGAATTCCCGTGACGAGCCGATCAGCAGCTGCCCTGTGACCCGCGGCTGGACGTTGAATGCCACCGACTCCTTGTCCATTCCCTTCGCCTTCTTCAAATAGCCGAGTTCGATGATCTGCCTACGGACGGGCGTCTTGATCCGTTCGGTGATGATCAG
>JALGYA010000036.1 GCA_029824475.1 Fimbriimonadia bacterium
CAGTAATCACCAGGGCGTTTGCGGTGCCTTCAGACTCCGCGAGGGCTTGGCCACCCAGAGCGGCTGGTGCCGTCCAGGCTGCCGACAGACCGCTCGCCTTGAGGTCATCAAGAGCCTTCTTGATCAGCTCAGTCTTCGCAGCAACGGCCAGGGCGAGTCGCCCTTCGGACGATTTTTCGTCAAGGAACTCAAAGTCTGCGGCCAGCGCATCGCTGCCGAGTGGGAAGTGAGTTCCAAGCTGCAGCTGAAAAGCGGGCAGAGCTTCGGACTTGGATGTGTCCGGAAGGTGGATCGTCTTCACAAATGAATGAGACCGGCCGATAACCAGACCAACCAGCTTGGAAGAGAGGTTTATCGCTGCGGTGCGAACGTTGGGCGCGTTCAAGGTTTTTCCAGTGACCGGGTCGTAGACCCGGCCTCCGTCCGGCCGCCATTCGATGATCGGCAGTGCCTGCTTGCTCATTACTGGATACCGTCCATCAGTTCACTCTCAATCGAAGGCTCTTCCGGCCAACCCCATCGTACGTCCATGTCAGAAAACTGCGGCTTGAGAATCCTTGTGAGTTTAGCTTGGCCTTCCTCAATACTCACGAGCGCCTCCAAATAGACGCGTGAGCCTCTCGATTCGCCCATCAATCTGACGATGAATGCCTGAGAACCGACGGTGAACATCCCCCCGATCTCCTGCAGTACGTCGAGACTGACGCCAGGAATCTGCGCCAGTTCACCCAACGTCTCGATTGTGCCCTGACGGCCTAGAATCGCCTGCGTGACATCCTGCGTCATGCCGGGGATTGAATTCAAAACGGCCTCGCCTGCCGTGTTCAAGTTGATCATGCCCTCCAGCTGCTGGTCCCCGCTGACCGTGAAGCTGTCAAGGATAGGCCCGGCAGCCTCGACTGTCATGCCAGTGACGCCGAAAACTTCACCCAACGTGGTGAAAGTGCCTTGGCTGTTTCTTCGCTGGACGATCGCATCTGCGATGGACTGCGTGATGCCAGCACCTGTCAGCTGGCTGGTTCGAGCCTGGTTGATGTTCGTCTTCTGCTCGCCGTCCGCGGTGAGGTTTGAGGACTTCGACTCGATTGTGACGATCTGATAGAGCGCGGGCTGATCCTCCTCAGAGCCTTGAACGAGCACCACACTCGTCATCTCCTCAGGCTGATCGTAGACTGTCTCCGCGTCGAATCCACGGATCATGAGAAGCTCTGAAACCGACCGCAAAGGCCGGAGCGCCGCGTTGTAAGGCTCAGTCAGCTGGCGATAGTATTCGTCCTTCGCGCCCAGCTGCCTCGGCTGGAAATCCTCTTCTCGCCAGTCGAGCAGCGACTCGATCTGCTCGTCGGTCAGCGGGAGGTTTTCTAGGTGGTCCTGGGTGGCCGTATTGAGATTGATAAACGCACCCGCATCTACTATTTCGAGCCGGACTGAGTCCTCACCAAGATAGAAGACCTCATCACCCAACTGCCCGAGCTCAGCCCAGTCGTCCAGATCGCTCAGGACGTTCTCATCAAATTCTTCGAAGGAAGCGAGCGCCAACGCCAGCCCAGACTCTGCCATCCGTTCGGCTTTGTCCTTGCCCACCCTGGACCGGTGCGAGCGGGCCTCCACGCGAAACGCAGCAGCAGCAGCAGCGGCAGCCATGACAAGCACGGCAACCCCAACGAGAGCGATGATAAGGACTGAGCCGCGCTGCCTCATTGGTCGTCACCTGTATCCTGCTCGATGACTGCTGGATCTTCCTGTGTCACGTCGCTGTTGCGCAGCCGAACGTGCATCACGTGATACACCTCTTCATCGTATCGGCGGTACTCGACGCGGATGGCGGCTGGCAGCCGCCTCACGCCTTCGTCCGTCGACCAATCCGCCTGCCATTCCAGGCCGTCAAAAAACTCAAACGTCAGCTCGTCGATCGTCGCATCAAACGACTGCTCCCAGCCGCCCTGTGTAGGGTCGCCGTCAGCGGGAACCTGCTCCCTCACGTAAGCTCCTTCGATTATCCCTGGATCGCCCGTCGGCATCGTGGAAATCTGGACTTCGCACAGGCCACCTTGCGGGCCGTATTCGTCGTTCAAGTCCTCGAACTCTGCTCCGTAATCCTGCATGTAGCCGCCTTGGATCGGCTTGGAAAGTGTGGTGAATACCAGGGTGTCGGAAGTCTCCGAGACGCCTGCGGTGGAGAGGCCAATAAAGTAGCTGTTGTCGTCTTCCACATCGTCCGAAAGGAAGGCATCTTCCAGGAGCAGCGTGAGCCTGTTCTCAAAATCGGCAATCTCTCTTCTTTCTGCTCGCCGCAGCGGGGCGTCTTCCTGATATCTCGCGGCCGCACTATAGGCCGCACTCAAGGCGGTGATAATCAGCGCCGACGAACCCATGACAACGAGGAGCTCAAGCAGAGTCAGGCCGCGCTGCTTTCTCATTGCTGGCCTCCCTGCTGCTCTTCAATCTGCTCTGGCGGAACGAATAGCAGCTGAGATGCCGAGGCTTCTTCGCCGCTGCTGGAGTGAGTGACGGTCACTGTCAGCAGCTCCAGAGTCTCTGTGCCCGACTGCTCCAGTTCGGAAGTCCAGCTGTACCGATTCTCAAGTGTCGGGTCCTCGAACGTCCCCTCAGGGGAATCGAGATACTCCTGCGTCGCGATCAGCTCCTTCAGCTTTGCGCTGGCGAGCCTGGTCACATCCTCCTGTGCCAGCATCCGTGACTCACCTTTAGCCAGGACGCTGAAAACACCCATTGACGATGGAACTGCGACCGCGACAATAAAGGCCGCGACGAGAACCTCAACCATGGTGAGACCTCTAGCCTTCTTCGATGCGAGTCTCAAGTTCGCCGGCCTCCCATCGGTCGATTTCGGTCTCTAAGGCTTCGCCTTCGGCCATCGTCGTCTTGCCGTCTACTCGATTCACGGCAAAGTGATATATCCGGCCAGCCGAGTCGATTTCGATCGAACCAGGCGTTGCCTCCCCAGTTGGATAGAACTCGATGGACCATTCGCTGAGGGTGGAGGGTTCGCCATCACGCTGCAGCAGTCCGACCTGGACCGTTTCCGGCAGCTCAAGGCGGTCAAATACTTCGAGGCCTTCAAAGCTCAGGTCCTGATCAAGATCAGATTCCTCCTCCTGCACGGCAGCCGGGTCATCGGTCAGATACTCTGCTGCCAGGCCGTCATCAGAAACCACAACCTGCAGAGTCCGCCCAGACAGTATCGCTTCGTCACGGGCAGATCTAAAGAGCGAGAAGGCCTTAGTCCGGAACGAAGCGGCGCGCTGAGTCTCCAGCAGCGACACAGCTCGGGGCCGAATGACAGCTGCCGCCATCACCAGTATCAGGATCACTACGCTGGCCTCAACCAGCGTGTATCCGCCCCGCAGCCGGCCTGACATTGCTCTTACTCTCTTGCGAAGATGTCTGCGGCGGTGTCGTCTCCGCCTTCCGTTCCGTCAGCTCCGAAGGAGAAGAGAACGAATGAGTCGTCACCGTATGCGCCCGGCCATTCATACACGTAGGGCGATCCCCACGGGTCGAGCGGAATCTGCTTGGTGAGATAGGGGCCACGCCAGCCTTGGGCATCGGCGGGCTCCTCTCGCAGCACCTGCAGGCCCTCATCCATGGAGGGGTACATGCCGACATCGAGCCTGTACTGCTCAAGGAGGCTGTCCAAGGTCGCAAGGTCGGTCATCGCCTTGGCCACTTTCGCATCCTCGGTTCGGGTGACGATTCTCGGGACGATCATCGCCGCGAGGATCGCGAGGATAAGAATCACGACGAGGAGCTCAATGAGGGTGAAACCTCGTCTCCGCTGGTTCATTTTTCGAGTAGTCATTGCTGGCTCTTTACTTGATCATTTCTTGCGCCTGGAAAATTGGCAGCATCACACTGAGGACAACGAACGCAACAAATACGCCCATTGCCAAGACGATAATCGGCTCCAGAAGTGCGGTCGCACGACGGAGGCTCTGCTCCACTTCAAAATCGAGACTGTCGGCCACGCGATCGAGCATCTTGGGCAGATCACCCGTTTCCTCGCCGATCGCGGCCATGTGGGTCAGGACGGGTGGGAACAGGCCCGTATCCTTCATGGAGTCCGCGATTCCGCGGCCGTCACGGACATCTTCAAGAACAGTCTTGTTCTTTTCGATAAAGACCTGGCTGCCGCTCGCTTTTCCGGCAAGCTCCAGGGCGTCAAGGATGCCGACGCCGCCGTAGACCAGCGTGCCGAGGACTCTGGCGTAACGGGAGACAGTCGCTCGCATGATGATCGTGCCGAAGATGGGCAGTCGAATCGAGATGCTGTCGCGAGCGTATTTGCCTGAATCCGTCGCGGACCAAACACGGAACCCAACTACCGCCGCAGCGATGATCCCAAGCATGAGCAGGCCGTTCTGAGTGAGCAGGTCGGTAAAGGCGAGAAGCATCTTCGTCGGCAACGGAAGAGCGTCCCCCATATCTGAGAACACACCCGCCAGCCGTGGCACGACGAAGGTCAAGAGAAAAATGACAACCAGGCATGCTGTAAGCAGCAGCACGGCTGGATAGATCAGCGCGGAGATGATCTGGCTCCGCCGTGCAACTTCGTTCTCCTGAAGGTCTGCAAGCCTCTCCGCTGACTGCGCGAACTGGCCGGATGCTTCACCGGCGGCCAGAGTCTGAGTGTAAACCGATGGAAAGAGCTTCGGGTGTCGACTGAGGGCCTCTGAGACGGGGATGCCGGTCTTGACATCCTCAAGTGAGGCCTCACAGGCATCGCAGAGCGGCTGAGATTCAGACTGCTCGGCCAGGACTTGTAGCGCCCTGTCGAGCGGAAGGCCAGCGTCTGAGAGGTCTGCGAGTCGCCTGGTGAAGAGAGCGACGTCGGCTTTCGTGGCCCGTGGTCGCTTCTTTTCCTCCGAGGCGTGCTCAGATTTTGCAGAACCGCGAACAGCCTCTTTGATCTCTACAACCGATCGGCCCTCGGACGCCACCACCGCGACTGCGGCGTTAACATCGATCGCCTCGACTATGCCGGTCTTTTTCTTGCCGGACGGGTCGAGGGCTGTGTAGGAGTATGCGGCCATGCCTCTCTCTGCGATTATGCCCAGACGCAGAGAGAAGTTCCCAGTTCAGCTAGACCCAAAAGATAAGGCTTGGTGCTTTTAAGCGTTTGCCTTGGCTTTGATCTGTCGAATCTCTTCAAGCGTGACCTCAAGGGATCGCTTGGAGGATTCCGGCGTCACCGTGTCGAACTCTTCACCTGAAATGAGCCGGTCAACAAAGTGCTTGATTTCGACTAGGTAGCCGCCAAGATCAGAGAGGTTTCCGCCGCCAGCGACCTCAACCTTCTCAAACTCAGGCTCAACAGCCTCTTTGCCGTCTTCGTACAGGGTGAGCGGGCCCGCGTCCATGATTGCCGCGCCATTCTCAAAAACAGCCCGGAAGGCCATCTTGAACGGAGCGCAGCTCGGGAGGTTCCAGCCGCCTTCAACTTGGGCAATCGTGTCGCCGAACGTCATCGTCGTGAAAGCGTGTGCTGGGCCTGTCTTGTCGATGACTCCCCAGGAGTCGATCGTGTCGGGTTCGCCGAGCAGGTGAAGGATGTAGTCCGTGTCGTGGATATGCATGTCGAGCACGCCGCCGCCTGCTCGTTCTTCGAACTCATTCCAATCGTCTTCCTGCCAGGTCGGGAAGGAGCCGTATCTTGTGAGGTTGACCGAGAGCAGCTTGCCGTACTTTTGGGTGTCGACCAGGTCCTTGAGAACCTTGTATTCCGGCCAGAACCGGATGCAGTGACCGATCATCAGCCGCTTGCCGGAAGAGGCCGCACCGGCAATCATCGCGTCTGCTTCTTCCGCAGACATCGCCATCGGCTTTTCGCAGAGAACATGGACGCCAGCATCGAACGCTTCGAGGGTCAGATCCTTGTGAGTGTCTGTGGGGGTGCAGATATGGACTGCATCGAGGCCTTCTGCCTCGACCATCTCCGCAATCGAGCCGTAGCTGTTGCCGCCGAATTCGTCAGCATACGCCTTCGCCCGTTCAGGTTTGAGGTCAGCAAAGGCAACAAGCTCAGCGTTGCCCAGGGCTTTGAAGACGTTGGCGTGCATACGCCCCATGAACCCGCATCCGACGATTCCGGCTTTCAGCATCGTAGCTCGGATTCTACACCCGGGATTGACGCGCGGAAAGGGCCTTTTGAGCGGCAGAGGCTATTGCCTTCGCGTATCTCTTGCTTGCCCCTAGTTGTGCCTGGACTAGCGCCGCGCCTGCGGCGCCCATTTTCTGCCTCTTGGCCGAGTCTGATTTGAGGGAAATGAGGGCCTCTGCAAACTCCTCTGCGGTTGAAACTTCAACGGAAGCACCTGCAGCCTGCGACATCTCAACTGCCTGCCGGAAATTCTGCATGTGAGGCCCGTGGATGACCGGTTTTCCGTGGGCCAACGGCTGGATCAGATTCTGCCCACCCATGTCATCGAACCCGCCACCGATGATGACCACATCCGCAACTGAATAGACCTCGCTCAGCTCACCGTAGGTGTCGAGCACCAAGAATCTGCTCTTGTCGCCCTTGGACCGGAGTCCAACATCGCCAAACTTCTCGCTAGCCCGTTTCGCGAGTTCCGGTGCGCGCTCCAAGTGCCGTGGTGCGTGAATCACCTTCGCGTCGACACCCGACCGTTTGAGCCAGTCGAGCACAATGCCCTCGTCCTTTTCTCCTCGTGTCGAGCCGATGACCACTACAAAGTCATCTTCTTTCACTCCCAGATCGCTGCGCCACCGCGCCACGTTGGCATCGAGGCCTTCTGCTGCCTGGTCCATTTTAGAGCTGCCCAGAACTTCTGTCTCCGCCTGCCCCAGCGCCTTGATCCGCTCTTCGTCCAGCTCAGACTGCATCAGCGCGACATCCAGATGCTTCAATAGTGCCGCATAGAACGGCCGCACTTTCATCGACCGCTGATAGCTCCTGTCGCTGATCCGGCCATTGATGAGCATCGTCGCCGCGCCGATCGTCTCGCCCCAGTAGATGAAGTTCATCCAGAGCTCGGTCTCCATGATCGCGACAGCCGCTGGCTTGACCCGGAGCATCGCAGCCATCATGAATCGCGGGATATCGATCGGGAAGTAGACGAGGTGATCATACAGGCCCTCGGCCTGTTCCCTGGCTGTCTGGTGACCGCTGCTCGTGGTGACGCTGAGCAGGATCTCCCAGCCTGGCAGTTCATTGCGCAACTCTCTGAGAATCGGGAGCGAAGCCACAACTTCGCCAACCGAGACTGCGTGAATCCAGACTCGCTTGCCCTCAGGGTGCGGCTGGAGATCGTAGGTGCCGCCACGCTCCTTCCAGTTCGGCTGCTCTTTTCGCTGCTTGGAGCGCAGCCACATCCACGGCGCCCAGATCGGGGCGAGGAGGACCAGAACGATGTTGTAAAGCCAGATCATAGGGTGCGGCCAGTGACCCTCTCGTACGCTTCAAGGTACTTCAGGCGTGTGTTGCGAACGACATCCGCCGGAAGCTCTGGCCCCGGAGGAGTCTTGTCCCAATCGACGGTCTCGAGGAAGTCTCGAACGTACTGCTTGTCGAAGCTCGGCTGAGGGCCGCCTGGCTTCCAGTCCTTGGCTTCCCAGTAGCGGGAGCTGTCAGGTGTGAGCGCCTCGTCTATCCAGATGATTCCGTCATCTGTGAGGCCAAATTCAAATTTGGTGTCGGCCAGTATGAGCCCAGCTTTCTCCGCTTCGGCCGCTGCGGTGCTGTAGATTTTGAGTGTGAAGTCACGCACCAGACCTGCGACTTCCTTGCCGACCATGTTCTCTGCCTTCGCGAAGGAGATGTTCATGTCGTGGCCCTCTTCGGCCTTGGTTGCGGGGGTGAAGATCGCCTGATCAAGGCGGCTTCCATCGCTTAATCCCTGCGGAAGATCAAGATCATGGACCTGGCCGCCTTCTTATCTGTATTCCTTGAACAGAGAGCCGCAGATGTAGCCGCGTGCGACGCACTCGATGGTGAGCGGTTTAGCTTTTTTGGCAATCGTGCAGCGGCCTGCAAGTTCAGGAAGCACTCGCCCAATACGAGCAGCCACGTCGTCATCATCTACTGAAATCACGTGATGCGGGCAGATGTGCCCCAGCTTTTCGAACCAGTAGGCGCTCATCTGGTTCAGAATCCGCCCTTTGTCCTCGATGCCGTTCGGCATGATGACGTCGAACGCGCTGATTCGGTCTGTTGAGACGATGAGCAGATCGTCGCCCAGCGGATAGACCTCGCGCACTTTTCCAACACGAGGGCTTCCCAGTTCAGGAAGGCTCGACGACAGCAGCACCGACATGGCTCAATTATGATCTGGCGCGGCGCCAGATGCTACGGACTCTAGCGGGTCGGACGGCTCACCGAGTCCTGAGATGAACTGCAGCACAGAATCTCGATAGAGGTCGGGCTGCTGGAATCGGCCATGCCCATGACCGCCCCCTTCGAACCAGACCAGCTCTGCGTTTTCACCCGCAGCCTTGAGGCAGGCCTCGGCTGATGCCTTCGGTACGATTGGATCGTTCGTTCCATAGAGCAGGAGGATCGGCTTGCCGGCGATGTTGTCGAATGCATGCTCAACGGAGGCCCGTGCCGGGCTCACACCCATCATAAGGAACCCGATCCAGACGCTTGGGCGCAGCAGAAAGTCGAGCGGTTTGCCGCCGAGCATCACCCACCAGCCCTTCCCCGCCTCCAACAGACTCCGGTAGACGCCGTCGAGAATTAGCGCCTCCGCAATGTCAGGATCTTTTGAAGCAGCGAAAACTGAAGCCGCCGCGCCCATGCTGCTCCCGTACAGAATCACTGGAAGCCCAGGGTGCCGCGCCCGAGCGAACTCGACCGCAGCCTTGACATCCGCCTGCTCGTCGAGCCCAAAAGTGCAGCGGGTGCCCTCGCTTTTACCCTGAGCACGGAAATCGATGAAGAGGCACGAACAGCCTGCGTCGTACAGCGGATTGGCCATCGGCGCAAGCTCGCAGCGGTTCATAAAGTAGCCGTGGAGGCAGATCACAACAGCCTTGGGCGCAGGGTTTTCGACCCACCAGCCCCCGAGCTTCAAGCCGTCAGATTCAAACTCAACATCTTCTTGAGGCAGCCCCAGAAGGCCGGGCGAGACGAACTGCGGAATCCGCATCGGCCTGTGGCTGGCGATCGCGGCGGCGATGCTGACAAGCAGATAGAGAACTACCAGGCTTCCTAAAATCCACTCGATGACGACCATTAGCTTGTTCTCTTTGCCTCTCCGCTCGGATAAAATGTCTCCGGCTGTTCCATGTTTGCGCTCAACTTCTATTCAGACCTCTATGAGGATCTACTCCATTCTGGCCGCAAGTCAGCAACGATTCGCCTTGGCGACAAGAGCAGCAAGTATCAGCAGGGCATGCTTGTGTGGGTCACAGTAGGCGCCCGTTATTCGCGCCGACAAAAACTTTACGCTGCAATCCTCGATCGCGTTGAGGTCATGCCCATCAAAGATCTCTCTCCAAGGGACATCGACAAGGAGAACCCTGAGCTGCGGTCGCAGGATGATGTGATCGCGCTCATGTCGCGCATTTATGGCGAATTTATCACTCCTGCCCACCTCGTGACCGTGATCTGCTTCTCCCGAGTGGACGAAGGCCCAGGCTTTTAGGGAGCATGAGGCATGAAGATCGCTTCGGCGGCCCAATGCCGAGAGATTGACCGGCGCAGCACCGAAGAGTTCGGTGTCCCCAGCCTCCAGTTGATGGAGAATGCTGGGGCTGCGGTCTGGAAGGTGGCTTCAGAGTATTCAGGCCCCGTTTTTGTTCTTTGCGGTCCTGGCAACAACGGCGGTGATGGGTTTGTTGTGGCCCGGCTTGCTCAGGAGGCCGGCAGGGACGTCACCGTCTTCTGCACCGTTGACAAAGCCGCCCTCAAAGGCGACGCCGCGATCATGGCGGACCTGTATGAGGGGCCAATCCTCGGCTCGGACCCGAAAGCCGTTCCCCAGGCATTCGAGATGATGGCCGAAAAGGGAATCATTATCGACGCTATCCTCGGCATCGGCGCGAACCGGAAGCTCGACCGCGATCTGGCCTATCTCTGTGCAATCGCGATAGCGTCGGCCGCCCCAGTCATCGCCGTCGACGTTCCCAGCGGCATCCACTGCGACACGGGGCAGGAGTTGGGCGGCGTGATCAAGGCCGACAAGACCGTCACGTTTGAAGTCCTCAAACCCTGCTTCTTTCAACCAAATGGTCGAGAGGCGGCTGGCGAGGTGATCGTGGCGAATATCGGATTCGCTCACCAGGCACTAGAAATTCCAGCGCTCGGCGTGACCATGGACGATGAATGGGCACGCCAAATGATGCCAGAACGTCTGCCAGACGCCCACAAAGTGAGCGCTGGGCGGCTGCTTGTCTGCGCTGGAAGCGACCCGATGCCTGGGGCAGCCGTGCTCTGTGTGGAGGCTGCCTACCGGGCCGGAGCAGGCATGGTGCAGCTTGCTGCACCAGAGAGTGTCTGCCAGGTGGTGCTGGCAAAGAGGCCAGAGACACTGCTGGTCAAGCTGGATGGTTCAGGATCTGATCCTGAGAAGGTCATTAAGGCGAGCGAGCGAGCAGATGCAGCACTGTTCGGACCTGGCCTGGGTGACGCTGATGCCCTGCTTTCGGATACTTGGGCTAACTGGAAGCTGCCAACGTGCCTCGACGCGGACGCGCTCAACGCAGTTTCCCGCGGCGTCAGCCCCCCAGAGGGAGTAGTAATGACGCCGCACACTGGCGAGCTGTCACGGCTGATTGGCGAGTCATCCGAGGAGATCGAAAGCCATCGATTCGAGTCCGCTTCGGCGGCGGCATCACAATTTGACTCTACTGTGCTCCTCAAGGGGCCAAACAGCATCACTGCCCACCCCATTGGCCCTCTCATCATCAACACGACTGGAAACCCAGGAATGGCGACCGCTGGGATGGGCGACGTGCTCGCAGGCGTTATTGGAGCACTCCTCGCGCAGGGGCTAGTTCCACGAAAAGCAGCCGCCTTGGGAGCCTATTGGCACGGCCTGGCGGGCGACATCTGTGCAGAGAAGATTGGCCCTGTCGGCTACACGGCTTTCGATGTTGCGATGGCTTTGCCCGAAGCACGGGCTACAATTCAGGGGTGACGTTGAAGCAGAGCCTTATTCTAGGGGGGATTCTCCTCGCCGCAGCGGCAGTCGCTCAGGACGCCAGCACCCTCAAAGTGCTGACACATCCCGAAGCGAAGCATGAAGTTTGGATCCATCCCGCAGGTGAACCAGACACTCGTGATGGGTTTGAGGCGAAGGGCGTTTCCGGCGAACTGCTCGTCCCTCTTCCTGAAGAGAGCGAAGGCCTGGAAATCACCGTCACTTCCGCGGCATCAGGCCTCGCGGCTACTGCTCCCCTTGACAATCTGCCGGCTGGCGGCTGGCCAACACTCGGTGACTGGAAGACTCTGGCGAGTGTGAAGATCGCTGTCTTTTCAGATGGAGAGGCGGTCAGCGATGGCGAGGTAGTCCTAAAGTTTGAGGGTGGAGAGCGGCGGCAGCCTGCGTCAGATGCCACCTTTTATGCAGTGCCACGGGGTCCGATTGAGGCGCAATATGCGTTTGAGTCAGGCGGAATAAAAGTTCTCACAGAACCGCAGAGCCTGGGGACGCCCAGCCCAGATAATCCAACGCCTTATCTTCTTGAAGTCGACGTCCCGACCATCGGCGTCGCACAGCCTGATCCTGAAAAGCCTTTCGAAGGCAGACCGATTGAAGCCGAGGATGACGGCAATCTCGCAGGCAAAATCATCGGAATGCTCCTCGGGCTCGGACTGATCGGCGGCATCGGCTACGGCATCTACAGATTCGTCCAATCGAGTCCCGCTCAGGCGAAAGAGACCCTCGAAAAGCTCGGCCTTGATCCTGATCACCAGGCAGATCCTGCCGCGCCAGCGGCTGCGCCGCAGGCTGACAAGCCGCTTGAGAAGATCGTTCTCTCCGGTGCAGAAGTCGCCTCGGTCGCCGCAGCCGCACCGGTGTCCGCCCCCAACCCGCGGCTTGTCATGCCGGATGGCGACGTCCACCTTTTGGTTGAAGATCAGATGATCGTCGGCAGGGACGAGTCGGTCGGCATCAGCTTTGCCGGTGAGATGAGCATCTCGCGCACCCATGCGGAGATCGCCAGGCGTGATGACGACTACGTTATTCAAGACACCGGCAGCACAAACGGAACGTATGTGAATGGAAGCAGGCTCGATGACGAGCATGTTCTGAAGCCTGGCGATTCGATCCAATTCGGATCGATCCAGTGCCGATTCGAGGTCTAAGAAGCTATGGGAAGAATCTTCGGAAAAGCCATCCTCTGCGGGCTCGCAGGGGTGCTCGCGTGGGTCTTCACGGAAGGCTTCTTCCCAAAAACCGTGCCGCACCCGGACTGGCAGCGGGCCGAGATGATCTACATCCTGCTGGTTTCGGGCTTCGTCGGGGTGACGGCTGGCGTCTTCCATGGCCTGCAGAAAGGCGGTCGCCTTGCACCGGTCGTCTCTGGCGTTCTCGGCCTGGTTCTCGGCATGGTCGGCGGAATGCTCGGCAGCGCTGTCGGCGGAGCACTCGTCCAGAAGTTCTTTGATCCCAACATCTTCAATCTTGTCGGGATGAGCGTCTCTCAGGTCGCCGCGCGCACTCTAGCGATCGCGCCGCTAGGCCTGTTCCTCGGCGCCGCCATCGGCGCAACTTTGATGAGCCGGCGAGGGGTGGTTTCTGGAATGGTGGGCGGCCTCTGCGGCGGCGCGCTCGCTGGTGCGCTCTTTGATGTTGTTGGTGCAGTTCTTGGTCCCGTCATGCTCGTTTCCCAGGGCGGTGGAGCCTCTGAGGTCGGCGGGCCATCGCGCGCGATGCTCGCTCTGTTCATCGGGCTCTTTATTGGGCTCATGACTGCCATCTTCGAGCGTGCAAGCCGCCAGGCATGGCTGCGGCTTGTTCTTGGCCGGAATGAAGGCCGCGAGTGGCCGATTGACGCTTCGCAAACTCTCATTGGCAGAGATGAACGCGCACACGTTCCGCTCTTCGGCGACCCTCAGATACCCTCCCTGGCAGCCGTCATCACAAAGCAGGGCCACGACTACGTTTTGAGCGATCCCGGCAGTCCGCTGGGAGTTGGCTTGAACGGATTTCAGGTGGCACAACCCGCGATTCTCAGACAGAACGACATGATCCAGTTGGGCCAGCTGCAGATTCAGTTCCTCATGAAGGGCTCTGCGCAGCGACAGCAGGCAGAAGGACGCCCCCAGGCGCAGCCGATCACGCCGGTCAACCAGACGGTGCAGCAGGGCCCGCTCACCCCCAGCATGCCAACGCAGGCGATGCAGTCGCCTCCAGGCGGAGGCATCGTTTTGAAGGCCACTGCAGGACCATGTCTGGGCCATACATTCCCGATCACCGGCCCGACCGAGATCGGTCGAGAAGTCCAAGGCATCACCATCGGGGAAGACCCCAATGTGTCCAGAAGGCACGCCTCAGTCACCCCCACGCCCGCTGGCCTCACCGTTTCAGATCTGGGCAGCACAAACGGCACGTTTGTGAACGGGATCAAGGTTCAAAGCGCAGAGGTTCGGCCTGGCGACACGATCGAGATCGGCACCAGCGTTTTCCACGTGGCGTCGAACTAGGAGACACGCTCCGCGACCGCTCTACCCAAGTCGTCAACGATCACAATCTTCACCGGAAGACCCTTGGAGTCATACCACCAGGTTTCGTACTGCCCTCTCTCCACCTTCGTTGTCGCGTAGGATTTGCCAAAGAGGGTCAGCGTCTCTGGCCCGACGGCCTTGACCGTCATCTTCTCCCAGTTGAAGAGGTCGAGATTGAACTCAGTGATCTTCGTGAACTCACCTGGCTTTGGCGGGGCCTTGAGCCACCAGAGAACGGTTGAATCGACCAGCTTTGCGCCCTTAGGCATCGCGATGACCTGCTTCAGCTGGAGGCCGCCGTCGTCGAGGTTTACCTTCGCACCTGAGTCTCCAAAATCAATGTTCATCCCAGCACCTTGTTCAGGTGAAGGCGATTTCCGAATGGCCTTGATCGCCATCCCGGTCTTGTCGTAATGGCGCTCCTCGGTGTTGACTAGGCCGCCCGCGGCTTCAAGAAAAGTGTGCCGGGTGCTGATGACAATTTCGCCGGTCTTGGCCTGGCTTCGGCCGTACTCGAAGGTTCCGATGGGCTCGCCTTCGACGCTCAGGCGCATTTTGACTTGATAGACCGGCTTCGGTTGATTCTGTGCAGCGAGGCACACCATGGCGAGGATGGTGGTCATACCAGCAGCCTCTCTGCAGCCCTAATTCCGCTCTCGTATGCGAGTTCAACCCTGGGGCCGGAGACGCCGTCCCCCGCCAGGATTATCTTGGAATCCACAGGATTCGCCTTTTCAAAATCAGAAGATAGATCTGCCATTGCATGCTTCCAGCGACGGACTGCCGTCACCTTAGGTTCGCCGAGCTCCCGTCCTAGCAGACGATGAACATCGACAAGGGTTTCGCGCAGAATCAGCTCGTCAGCATCTGCGTATCGGCGCCTGCTGTACCGTCTGTTCATTTGAGCGACGATCGCAGTGCCTCCGGCAGGGGTCCGTGAGCCCGGACACTTGAGAGACTCAATGCAGAGCCAGGTCAAGGGGTGAACCTGTGTCGGGTCGATCAGGGCATGGAATGGCCCGGCAAATGCCTGCTCAAAGCCAAACATGACACTGATCGTAGGCCTGAACTGCACGCCGCGCACGGACCGTGTCTCACCCAGACTGTCCAGCAGCTCGGCTGCCGCGGGCAGCGGCTGGGTCAGAATCAATCGGTCGTAATCTTCGCCATCAATTGATACAGAGGAGGAGGAGGCAGAAAGGCTGCCAACCAAATGGTTATATCGCAGGTCAATTCCGTCAGCCAGCGACTCGGCCATCTGGTCGATCCCGTCTCGCCATGCATAGCGAGGGATCCGGCTCTTTTCGTCGCTGCCGGGTGTGATTCGACTGCCGTCATGGACGTAGACGGGGAGCGTGATGCGCATGGCTCTGCCAGCCTCCACATCCGCTTGGATGACTTCTTCAAGCGAGCCACCGCGAGGCGCCGCACTCGTCGCTCCCGTATCGAACACCCAGTCATCAATATGAAGGGTTTCGCACCTGCCGCCGGGGTGGGAAGAAGCTTCAAACACTGTTGGTTCAAAGCCCTCTTTAGCAAGCCGCCTGGCTGCCGCAAGGCCCGCGACGCCAGCTCCCACAATGCCGACTTTCAAATTGGCTTCCTCAGTCCTGCGTCGGCGGGACAGGGTCCTCGGTGGGGGCGATCGGCTTCATCGCCTTGACGTCTTCCAGCTTCTGACTAAAGATTCTTGCTGCACGGCCTTCCAGCCCTGCTTCCCCACCCTCAAGCATGCGATCAAGGGCAAGCAGCTCTTCCCGGCTAAACCGGATTCCGTACTGCAGGTGCTCTTCAAACGCCTCGTATGCCATCGGAGAGACAGCTTTGGCGCACTGCGCCATCGCCTCAGCGAACACCCGGATCTCGTACTGAGCATGGGAGTCCATTCTCAGTCTGAGGAACCTGAGCAGGTTGTGGAGGTCGATCTGCCAGTACCATTCTGTATAGAGGCTCAGCGGCAGGTTTGATCGGGCAATCTCTCGAGCGAGACCGGCTTCGATCATCTCATCGTAGTGGCGATAGATCTGCTTCTGATCCTCCTCCATTTCCGTGAGCATCTCCTGAGTCTTTTCAGCATCAATGAGGTCTTCACTGCGGGCCTGCTTGTTGTCCGTGCTCTGAGCACGCATCTGATCGGCGTCAGGGATGTAGAACTCGTCTTTCATCACCGAATAGCGGCCGCTGATCTCGTTGAGGCGAGCCGTGCGATGCCGCACCCACTGGCGGGCCACGAAAATCGGCATCTTGCAGTGGAAAGTGAGGATCACCTGCTCAAACGGGCTGGTGTGATCGTTGCGAAGCAGATAGTGGATCAGACCGCGATCCTGGCGGTACGTTTTGGTGCCTGAGCCATAGCTGACTCTTGCGGCTTGGACGATCCGCTGGTCGCCTCCGAGGTAGTCCACGAGGCGGACAAACCCTTTGTCCAAGACCTTAATTTCCTTGTCGAGAAGAGCCTCGGCTTCCGGCACAATGATCCGACCCATACGCACCCATTCTGGCACTTGCCAAGCAGCGATGGGGACAGACGGCTAAAATGAGCGCACATGAAGTTCGGCCGAAGCCAGTTCATTATTCTCGCCACGATCGTCGTGATCTTTTGCGGCGTCGCTACTTGGATGCTCGGCAAATGGGGCGTCCAAACCATGAACAAGGAGCGGACGGCCGCCGCTCAAGCCGGCGACGCCTTTCTCCAGGATATCGCGCACGCATGGAGCTTCGATGACCTCAGCCTCCACGCGGGGGCACGACTCCTCACTTCTCAAACCGACGACGAGCTAAAAGACTATCTTGAGAAGATGGATGAAGAGCTGGGCGCCTATGTTTCGGGGGAAGGCACTGTCAGCACACTCCGCGAAGGCGAGGACATGAACGGCGATCCGGTGATGCTTGCGGCCTACGAATGCTATGCCACGTTTGAGAAGCAGGATGCTCTTGTCAACATGGTTTTGAGCCTGCGCGAAGTCGGCGACTGGTCGATCGACTCGCTGGGATTTACGCCGGCTGTGTCTGACCAAGAAACGCCCGAATCATCTCCATCCC
>JALGYA010000037.1 GCA_029824475.1 Fimbriimonadia bacterium
GCTACAGCTTCTGCACAGCCTATGAGACTGCGCTGAAGTTGATGGAGTGCGCCCTGATTCCCTGCAAGGCTTACTCAACTGCTGAGTTTGCGCACGGACCGAAAGCGCTGGCGGACCACGGGTCTGCGGCGATCGTGTTCGGCGAGAGCCCGGACTACCTGGCGGAGAACGGCTGTGTCACCGTCAGCGCTCCGAAGTCGAACCAAGGACCGCTGGACGAGATCTGGCAGGTTATCTTTGGGCAGTGGATTGCCCTGTTTACAGCGCGGGCACGAGGTCTGAATCCGGACCAAGCGCAGAACCTCTCGAAGGTTACGAAGACGCTTTAGCGGCTGAGGCCGATTTCGAACTCAGTGGGAGGTCGGCCTTCACTTCGTGTCTCTGTAAGCGAGGAGACGCGGCCCGGGCCGCGTTTGATCATCTCTGCGAGGGCGTCGAGGTCTTCTTCAGTTTCGCTGAAAGCGATCAGCTCGACTGTTCTGTCGTGACAGTTCCAGACTGAGCCGGTAATGCCGAGCTGGTCGGCGCAGTTCTTGACGTGCCAGCGGAAACCGACTCCCTGGACGATCCCCTGGACTTTCATTGAGCGGCAGTGGATCACGGATTCGTGGTGCCGCGGTAGTCGACCGGGCGGAGATAGTAGTCGTTGATGCTGGTGTCGCTCAGCATGGCGACCGTCGGCATGTGTCGCTTCCAATGGCTGCCGGCAACGCGCTTGATGACGATGTCGACGTCACTCTCTTGGAAGCCCTGGCGGATGATCATCTCCTTGGGCTGACCGGAGACGTGGCGGCTTAGGATTCGGTCACCGAGGTCGTAGGAGATGCCGAAATCGTCTTCGTCTGTCTGGCCTTCAACGAGGTCTGCTGTGGGCGGCTTGTTGATGACCTGGTCAGGGATTCCCAGTGTGCGTGCGATCTCCCAAACCTGGGTTTTGTAGAGATCTCCAAGAGGGTTGATGGGAGGGGAGTCGTCTGCATGCCAGGTGTAGTAGCCAAAGAACCGTTCCGTCTTGTTTCCTGTTCCGATCGGGAGGCCCTTGAGGGCCGCAGATTGGTCGAAAAGAACGGTCGCTCGCGAGCGGGCGCAGATGTTGCCGATTCTGGTTCCGTCGGCGTCTTGGGCACCTGCGTTGAGGCAGCCGTCGACCATCGCTGAGATGTCGATCACTTTAGTATGGATGCCTAATGGTTTGGCTACCGAATAAGCGTCGTCCAGGCTAGCCTGGCTCGAAAGTCTGTATGGCAGCAGGAACGCGTGGACATTATCCGGGCCGAAGGCGCGGGCAGCGAGTGCCGTGGTCACAGCGGAGTCGATTCCGCCGCTGAGGCCGATGATCGCCTTAGTCATTCCCCGCTTGCGGATGCACTCATTGCGCAGGAATTCCACGAGCCAATCCACGACCAGCTGAGGCTGGATCTTCAGGAACGGATCCGCTTCAGGCTTGGCGGCTCTTACGACCGGCAGGGGCATGATTTCATGGTACCTTGAGGGTCCGCGAGTCCCGGTCGTGCAACCCGTGCTCTGGGATATCGCTAGAATGAGTTGAGGATCGGAATCGTGAGCAACAGTTTTTGGAAAGGCATCGGCTACCTTGCACTTGGCGTGGTTGGCATTATGCTTGCCTGGTGGGTTCTGAAGTTGGCCATCGTCCTTGCCCTTAAGGTCGTGCTTCCGCTGGCAATCGTCGGTGGAATCGGCTACATCATCTACAAGGCAGTGTCGAAAGACAAGAGCCTCCCGGGCAGCGGCACTCCACTCCCGTAGGCTCGCCGCGTACAATAGAAGGATGATCGTCGCCCTTGCCGCTGTCGTCCTTGGCCTCCAGTCACCTGCCATTGAGCGGGACGACTGGGGAGTCCCGCGGATCAAGGCGACATCAGTCTCTCAAGCGTTTTACGGCCACGGCATGGCCCAAGCCCAGGACCGCCTGTGGCAGATGGAGCTGAGCCGTTCGTCAGCTCAGGGTCGACTCGCCGAGCTGATCGGCAGCGCTGGTGTGGCCTCAGATAAGACGGTTCTTAAGCGTGCGTACACCACCGACGAGGTCCAGGCTCAAATCGACTCGCTTAGCGATGAAGGTCAGGACTCGTTCCGAGCATTTGCCGACGGTGTGAACTCGGTTATGAAGAGCCGGGAGGCTGCGGGCACTCTTCCTCCTGGTTATGGCGGGGCTGTACCGCGTCCTTGGGCTCCAGTCGATTCTGCGGCCATCGCCATAAACATGCTTCAGTACTTCGGGGCCGGCGGTGCTGGAGAACTGCGCGGGCTGGCCTTCCTTGAGTACCTGAAGATGCAGCCAGCGAAGGACAAGAAGCTGGATGTCTTTGACGATCTTCTATGGCTTCAGGAGCCCTCTTCACCGACAACATTGAAGGCTGAAGATGACAAGTGGAAGGACTCACCCCCAAAGTTTCCGATGCCGACCAGGGCAGAGACCGAAGCGCACTTGGCTTCGCTGCCGAAGGCATCGATCTTTGAGCTTGCGGCTGTCTTGACCGCCTTGGACGTCGATGAATCGAAGCTCTACGCCAAGTCGAACGGACTTCCGCACAAGTGGGGCAGCTATGCGATTGCTGTCGGTTCTTCTCGCTCTAAATCTGGCAAGGCGCTGCTGCTCACCGCGCCTCAGATGGGTCACACGAATCCCTCGGTTGTGCATGAGGTGATGTTTGACGCGCCTGGGCTTCAGGTCGCTGGTATGGCGGTGCCTGGAGTGCCTGGGGTGATCATCGGCAACTCGGTTCACGCTGCCTGGGGCATGACCAGCGGCGTGATGGACATTGAGGACATCTTCGTCAGCCGGCTCTCGCCCGACGATGATCAGAAGTACGTGTACGGGTCAGAGACCCGCGATGTGCAGCGCGTTGTATTCAAGCGGTCCATCAAGGGTGGGGGCGAGTTCACTGTTGAGCAGGAGCGGACACATCACGGGCCTGTGATGCTGCGGTCAGGGGTGGGCAGCGCACTCTATAGCCGTCAGTCGGCGATGGCTGGTCGCGAGCTTTCGACGTTCGATGCATTCTTCAATGCGTATCGGGCGAAGGGAGCTGGTGAGATTCTTGATGTGATTGGAAAGGTGCCTGCATCATTCAATTTCTTTGTGGCTGACACTGCTGGGAACATCGGATGGCGATACGCGGGAGCGTTCCCTGTGCGTGCTGAGGGGCTCGATCCTAGACTGCCGACTCCGAGCGACCCGGCCAATGAGTGGAAGGGCTTTTTCTCAGCAGATCAGATGCCGCACGTGGTCAATCCTAAGTCCGGGCTGCTTTCAAATTGGAACAACAAGCCTGCCACGTGGTGGCCGAATCAGGACCCTCCTGTGTCGGGTGAGCTCTTCCGTTCATCTGTTCTTGAGGACGCGATTCCGGGCGGGAAGCTTGACACCGCTGATCTTGGCAAAGCCGCCTGGACCATCGCCCGCAAAGAGACAGGTTCATCGGGTGCATTTGGCAAGATGTTCATAGCGGCCGCAGAACGGACAGATGCTCCTGGTTCATCTACAATGTCAAAGTTTGATGGCTGGTCACTGGATAAAACAGGGGCGCCACTGGTTTACAGTGAAGCCGTCAAGGCGCTGAGAACTGAGGTGTTCAAGCCGCACATCGGCACGCTTCTGCAGCCGGCACTTTTTGAGCAGGCCGTCCAGACAAGCGTGATTTGGCGCGCCATCAACGGCCAGACCATATACAACTTTCTGGAAGGTCGCGACGCGGACTCCGTGGTGGACAAAGCTCTGACGACCACCTTGGCGAAGCTTGCTCGTTCAGAATCAGATCCTGAGAAGTGGAGCTTCCGAGCGTCCCGCATCAGTGTCGAAGGAGAGGAAAGCATTCTGTATCACAACAGAGGAACGTACATCCAGATTTCTGAGATGACTTCCCCGCCGGCGGCAAAGGCCGTTGCCTCACCTGGCATAGCCGAGACAGGCGATCACAGCACGGATCAGGCAAAACTGGCACGGAACTGGGCCTACAAGCCTTTGCGGACTTGGCAGCAGCCCTAGTCAATCCCGTCTTCACGGAGTGAAGCAGGGCGATCTGTCATACTTCGGCGGTGAGCGGCACGTCAGTGTCCGCGGATCGGCTTCTGAGTTCCCCTTGATCAGGCCCCCGCTGGATGCAGTCTGCTTTGCCACTCAATGGCCGTAGGCCGACAACCCCCCTGGCTGCACTATCATGCCCAAGAAAAAAGACGAAAAAGAGACGATTTCAAAAACTGAAGAGACCGCCGAAGCAACGCCCAAGCGGACTCGCAAGACCCCGGCCAAAAAGGCTGCTTCAACTGACAAGCCAAAGGCTGTAAAGAAGCCGGCAGCAAAGAAGCCTGCTGCTAAAAAGGCAGCACCCAAGAAGGCGGCATCTGAAGCCAAAGCTAAACCGGCCGCCAAGAAAACGGCGGCCAAGCCAAAGACTGCAGCTAAGAAGCCTGCGGCAAAGAAGGCCGCTGAGCCAAAGCCAGCTGCAGCTCCCAAAAGCCCGCGACTGTTCGGCAAACCGGCACCAGAGCCGGTGAAGGCACCAGAAAAAGCTGCCGCGAAGCCAAAGGCCAAGCCCGCCCAGAAACCCAAGGCTGCGGACAAACCCAAGGCGGCGCCGAAGGCGAAAGCCGCTGACAAGCCTAAGCCAGCTCCGAGAGCGAAGGCTGCAGATAAGCCGAAGGCAGCCGAGAAAGCAAAGCCCAAAGCAAAGCCCAAGGCCAAGGCTGCCAAGCCGAAGCCCGTGAAAGAAGAGGCTGCAGCCTCTGCGATGGACGATCTGGACATCAAGCCGATCTGGCGAGCCAGAAAATCAGAATCGAAAGCCGCCAAGGCCGAAACTGAAGAGCCCAAGGCCAAACCTGAGCGAAAACCCAAGGCTAAGCCAGCTCGAAAGCGCTCAGCAAGCACCTTCAAGCTGCCAAAGGATGATGGCAAAGGCGATATCGTCCCCGTCATTGAGTGGCGAGCTTTTGATCCCAAGGCTGCCCCTTCCAAACCAGCAGCTGATGACGATGATGTTGAAGAGGTAGTCACTGAGGAGAAGCCGAAGCGCGGACGCAAGCCTGCGGCCAAGAAGGCTCCTGCTGAATTGCCATCCGCGGTCCCGCTAGAGCCGGAAGTCAAGGTTCGCGAGTCGATCCAGCCGCCCGTAGATGCCCCTCACGTGATTCTGCGAGACGGCCGCCCGGTGATCATCCACAAGAACAAGGTCATCCCACCGATCTTCTTCTTCGGCTCCGTCGGCACACCCAAGCAGCTCGATGCAGTGCTGGAGCAGGCGAAAATGGCTGCAGAGAGCGGCATCAGCGTGCTCTCCGTGCTCGTCGACCTGCCGGTCAGCAAGTCTGGTGCAAAAGAGTCCGCGAAGTTCGTCGGCCAGGTCGCAACGAAAGCGGCACAGGTTATTCCGGACCTGAAGCTCGTTCTGCGAACGATGATCAGTGCCCCTGAGGGCTGGGAGAAGGACTATCCAGCTGCGCAGTTCAAGTGGGCGGACAACACGAAGGCTGAGCCCTCGATTTGCGATGATGCCTACTGGGCCGCCGCCGAAGAGACACTGAGCGAGTTTGTCGATGAAGTCGGGCAGCTCGGTCGGTCTGACCAGATCATCGGCGTCCATATCGAGCGTGGTGAGTGGTTCTTCAGCGATGGTCTGGGCTACGACACATCAAGAGCTGCAGGACGAAAGTTTGAAGGCTGGCTGAAGCACCGATATCGCGGTGACGTTGTCAGCCTCCGCGCAGCATGGTTCGACGGCAAGGTCAAATTTGAGACCGCCGAAGTGCCGGAATACCACAAGGAAGGCCGATCGGGCGAAGTGGTTCGCACAGACCGAAGGGCACGGCGCTGGGTCGACACCCACCTCTTCTTGAGCGATGTCACGATCCAGAGAATTGGAGATCTTGCCTACGCAGTCAAGAAGGCCTCGAAGGGCCAGCTGATGGTTGGGGCGAGCTATGGCTACACCTTCGAATGGAGCCACCCAGGAAGCGGGCACCTGTCGCTCGGCAAGCTGCTGAGATGCCCGGACATCGACTACATCGGTGGACCTCCGAGCTACAAGAGCAGAGAGCCAGGCGGAGCGGCCCCGTTCCCCTGCCCGATCGACAGCTTCGCGCTGAACGGCAAGCTCTACGTATCGGAAGAAGACTTCAAGACTCCTATCAGCGGCGGCGGCAACGAGCCTGACGACTACAACCCGATGATGCGGACTCCGCAGGCATTGGAGAGCGCTCACTGGCGTGGCGCCGGCGCAGCGCTTGCCCACTCCTCCGGCGCTGCCTGGATGGACTCGTGGGGCAGCGGCTGGCTCAACTCCCGTGGGATTTGGGAGCGAGGAAAGCAGGTCCGATCCTGCATGCAGAGCCTCCTGGCAACACAGCCGGCAGCACCGGATGTTGCGATGTTCATCGACGAGCGGTCATTGGCCTACCTGGTTGATGAGCGAGCGTTCGGCGTTCTCGTGCAGAACGTGCGCGAAGCGATTCTGAAGTCCGGCATGACTGTCGGGTTCTATCTGCTGAGCGACCTGGCACACAGAGAGAACTTCCCCGAGAGCCGACTCTACGTATTTGTCAACGCTTGGGATATCCGGCCGGAAGTGCGCAGCGCGATCAAGACGCGGCTGCAACGTGACGGCAAGGTGATGTTCTGGCTCTACAGTGCAGGGCTCTTCGAAGGCGGCCGCGAATCACTCGAAAGAGTGCGCGAGGCCACAGGCATCGCACTGCGACCGCAGCCATTCAACTCGAAGGCTGGGACGACGATCGTCGATCCGCGCAATCCGCTCTGCCAGGCGCTCTCACGAGAGAAGCTGTCCGAGGGCGGCCAGCTCGAACCGAGCTACTTTGCTATCCCTGAGGACGCTTCGATTCTCGGCTACTACACCAACACTGGGCTGCCGAGTTTTGTGATGCGCACCTTCAGCGAAGGCAAAATCGAGGAGTCTTGGACGAGCGTTTTCCTTGGTGAGCCGATCGTCAGCCCTGCGCTGTTTAGAGAGCTTGGGCAGATGGCCGGAGCGCATATCTGGAGCCACGATGACGACGTCATCCATGCTCGCGAACCGTTTGTGACAATCCACTGCGCCAAAGCGGGCGAGAGGACGATCACCCTTCCCGGCAATTGGACGGCCTATGACATCATTCGAGGCACTTGGGCTGACGTGACTGGCAGCCAGCTGCGAGTGTTTGCCTCCGCCGGCTCGACGCATGTCTTTGCGGTGGGAATCAAGAGCGACATTGAAGCTCTGCTCGCCGGTGACAACGAGATCACTCTCACTGAAGAAGAGATCCTAAGGCATCGGGACGATACGGTCCACTGGGACGCGATCAAGCTCGACGTTCCGATCATGAAGCTCGACGAGTGGGTTGAAGAGGGCTGGTCGGACGAGATGGGTGATGACTTTATGATTCGGCCTTCGATGCTCGAAGCTGCCGATCCGCTGCCCGAAGAGGATGAGCGGGACGAGCCGAAGCCTCTGGTCAAGCGAGAGCGCGGTCGACGCCGACGCCCACGCAAGGAAGAGGATCGCAAGAACGCTGGTCCGCGCGACCCAGACTCCGGTGTGAGCGTGCTCTTCCGGAAGAGGCAGTAAGAGATCATGGAAGGCGCATACAGAGCTGGAATGGTCGCCGTGATCGGCAAGCCGAACGTGGGCAAAAGCACGTTTGTCAACGCGATTGTCGGCCAGAAGGTCTCCATCGTCAGCAGCAAGCCGCAGACAACACGTCGGCGGGTGCTGGGCATTGCAACCAAGGCTTCATGGCAGGCCGTGTTTGTTGATACACCTGGGATCCACACCGCGCATAACCAGCTGGGCAAAGCTCTGAACCAGGCTGCGCAGCAGTCTGTTTCCGGTGTGGATTTAGTGCTGGTGATGGTCGATTCCTCCCGGATGCCCGGAAAGGAAGACAAGGACCTCGCGCTAATTCTGGAGCAGGCTGGTGTTTTCGCATCTAAGACTCCCGTTATTCTCTGCCTGAACAAGATGGATGTTCTGAAGGCTGCGAACGTCGAGCGATGCTACGAGGCTTACAAAGAGCTCTTCCCTGCCGAGAACTTGATGATGACGAGCATGACGCGCGACGAGAACGTCGACCTCCTCGTCAACATGATTGTGGAGAAGCTGCCGGAAGGCGAGCCGCTCTATCCGGAGGATCAGGTGACGGACCAGTCGATGCGTTTCCTGGCTGCCGAGCTGATCCGCGAGAAGGCGCTGAACAAGACTCGCAAAGAGATTCCTCACGCCGTGGCGTGCTACATCGAGAACTGGGAGGAGAACGACAAACTCGCAAGGATCGAAGCAGTGATCCTTGTTGAACGGGACAGCCAGAAAGGCATTCTGATCGGCAAGGGCGGTTCGATGCTCAAAGCGATCGGCACGGAAGCCCGTGTTGAGATCCAGGAGATTCTGGAGAAGAAAGTTTTCCTTCAGGTGTTTGTGAAGGTTAGAGACAGCTGGCGTGGAAACGAACAGATTCTGCGTGAGCTGGAATACATGTAGGCTCGTAGAGCTCTCTTGCAGTATGATCCCTGTGGGCCGACCGAGTCGGTCGACTCGAGGAACTGATGCTAGAGAAAAAGGGCTTCGCACTCAAGGTCTTCGCCGGCATTATCGTCGGCATCCTTCTTGGTCTGCTGCTGCTGTTCACGCTCCCTGTGGGGTTGCAGCCGGGCGACACGCTCACCGCGACGCTTTTAGATGAAAGCACCATTGAGATCGTTCTCCCCGCTGGCAAAGAGGCTGGGATTCTCAGCATTGACGGGACCGACTCAGACGAGGCCGTAAAGACCGCAGGCGTTGCGATCGCCGATGCCCCTGGCGTCATCAACGAGGCTCTCGGCACCAGTATCTCCAGCGTCAAAGTAAAGGACAGGACCGGGGTCACGATTCGCCCGCTCGTCACTGAACTCACCTATGTCGGCGGCCAGATATTCCTGCGTCTGTTGAAGATGCTGATCGTGCCGCTGATCATCGCTACGGTTCTGATCGGCATCGCCAGCCTGGGCGATATAAAAAAGCTTGGGCGGCTTGGCGGCATGACCGCCATGTGGTACATCGGCACGATGCTGGTCGGCACGGCGATCGGCTTGACCATGGTCAATCTGATCGCTCCTGGCGCGCAGCTCGCCTCGCAGTGGAGCAGCCTCGCCAAGGACGGTGCGATTGCTGACAAGACCGCCAGTGAGCTGATTCTCAGGATCATTCCAACAAACCCGATTCAGGCGATTGCGACCCTGGATGTGGTTGGGATGCTCTTCTTCACGATCCTCTTTGCGCTGGCGATGCTGGCTATGGGCAAGCGAAGAACGGCCCCTGTCTTCAACTTCTTTGAAGGATTGAACGACATTGTTTTCGTACTTGTCGGCTGGGTGATGACCCTAGCGCCTTGGGGTGTTGGACTTCTCATTGCACATACCGTGGCAACCCAGGACGTTGCTTTCCTCGGCACGATGGCGGAGAGCCTCGGCAAGTTCGCGCTCTGCGTGACTGCTGCGCTGCTGCTGCACTGGCTGTTCCTCCTGACAATGGTCAAGGTGTTTGGCAAGTACAACCCGGTGACATTCGTGAAGAGGATGACGCCGGCGATGTCTGTTGCGTTTGGTACTAACAGCTCGAGCGCAACCCTGCCGGTGACCATGGAGTGCATCGAAACGATGGGTGTCTCCAAGCGTGTGCGCAACTTTGTTGCCCCAGTTGGTGCGACGCTCAACATGGACGGCACCGCTCTGTTTGAAGCGGTCTCGGTGCTGTTCTTCGCTCAGGCGTTTGGTGTGCACCTTTCGCTTGGAATGCAGATCGTTGTCGCTCTGACCGCCGTTGTCGCGGCGATGGGCGCTGCAGGCATTCCGAGTGCTGGGCTGGTGACGATGACGCTCGTGCTGAGCGCTGTTGGGCTGCCTGCTTCGAAGGTTGGGCTGTTGTGGGCGATTGACCGTCCGCTCGACATGATGCGAACGGTTGTGAACATCACGGGCGACGCGGTGACGTGCCGAATCGTGCAGACACTCAATCCGGATCTGAGACCTGAGGACGACGACATCGCTGAAGAGTACGAGCCGATCGATCCGACGGCCAGCCACGACGACATTTAGGGCTGGATAAAGAAGCTGCTGGGAACGCGTCCTTCGACAAAAGGGACGCCTTCCCCCTGCAGCAGAGCTGTTTGCTCGTCTGCGAGGCGTGGGTCGCGCTTGGCGGTGGCTAGGGAGCCGTCTGCTTTGATCACGCGCCACCAGGGGACTTCCCCGTCAACCTGAGCCATCCAGCGCCCGACCAGAAGTCCGCTGGCGGGATTGTCGAGGGCTCGGCCGACTGCACCGTAAGACGCGACGCAGCCTTCTGGGATGCTGCGAACGAGCTTCGCGAGGTTTTCTAAGCGGTGTCCAGCCAAGATACGTTCTCCGGGCTGCAGGATTCTATCAGGTCCTCTACATCGATGGCATCGACGCCGCTGATCCTGATGATAGGGGCAGTGCTGCCTGCCTGAATCGACCAGTTGTCTCTGCCTAAAGATGCGGCGCCCATTTCGGTCGCCATCTGCCAGATTTGGGAGTATGTGATCGGCTCTCGGCGAGAGCACGAGGCACGGAACGCTGAGCGCATTTCGGCGAACATACTGATCTGGCCAGAACTCGCTGCGGAGTCTAGACCAAGGCCGACAGGGATTCCCGCTTCCAGGATGCGGCGGATCGGTGCGGGCGTACAGGTAAGCGCCTGGTTTGAACGAGGGCAGTGTGCCGCGACTACGCCTTTCGCAGCCATGAGTTCGATGTCCTGTTCTGTGGCGTCACAGCAGTGGACCAGCTGTCTGCCTGGTTTGAGGAACCCGATTCGATTGAGATACTCAATGGGGGTTTGGCCTGCTTGAGGCAGCGCTGAATTGTGCGACTCTAGGAGTTCAGCAAATGGGCCGGTCCCGTGGGAAAAGAGCTCCGTCTCAGCGGGGGACTCGGCGGCATGCGTACTGAGGAACGCCTCACCTTGGCTGAGTTCAGTGAGCGAGTGCTTGTCCACTGAATAGGTGGCGTGTGGTGACGGCGTGGCCGCTTGAAGCCGGGCTTTCTCGGCGACATGTGCGAGCCGCTCTTGGCGTCCCGCTGGGTCGAGGAACGTGATTACTTCTTGGAAGATCGGCCCCTCAAGTCCGACGGAGTCCATCGCCGCCCTTGACCCTGGACGGTCGGAGTGCTCTGCGATGAGAGCGACTCCCGTCGCGCGATTCTCCTGGGCGGCGAGAAGGGAGTCGGCCTGGACCTGCTCCGGTGTCTGTTCTCCTTTTGCGCGAACAATCGCGCCGATCCACTCAAAGAAGTCTGTCTCTTTGAGCTGCCCCTGCATGCCGCGGTATTCGAGGTGAGAATGGGCGTTCACGAAGGCGGGAGACGCGAACCACGGCTCGGGAAGCCCGGTGTGGGGGCGCACTTCTTCGACCACCCCCTCAGAGGTGATAAATTCGAGGCCGAGGTGGAGGTCGCCACCGATAACGATTCCTGCGGGTCTATGGATCACAGTGGTGTGTTCCAGGCCTCGTAGTAGCGGTCGTAGCCAACGCTCGCAGCATGAAAGTCGCCGTATACGATGTTGTATCGGTACTGTCGCGTCTTCTCAAGAAATCTGGGATCGTTCAGTGTCAACGGACCTTCCATGCCATGCCAATGGCCAGCTCCAACAAACATCACGTTTACCTCAGAAGGATTCTGAAGTGCTGTTTGGGAATAACGACGGAAAGTGATCTCTGTTCGGTAGAAATAGCTCAGCCCGTAGACTTCGAACATCGAAGGCGACGTGGGGAAGTCCAGCCAGGGGTGAGTGTCCAGGACTTGGGTGCCGACATCTGCTGGAGAATGGAAGATCTCTTGGCTCTTGGTGTAGGGGTAGACGGCCTCGTTCATGAGAGGCATGTCCGGGATTGCGTTCATGAAACTCGGCGAGCCAGCCCATATCTGGGGCCTGAACTTGTCGGCAGCGTCGACCGCGTTCGGGAATCTGTCGTCTGAATCGCCCATGTAGAGTGCCATGGACACGCCGATCTGGCGGACATTGCTCAGACATGACGTCTGCTTGGCAGCGGCCTTTGCCCGTAAAATTACTGGGAACAGGATTCCTGCCAGGATCGCGATGATCGCGATCACGACAAGCAGTTCGATCAGGGTAAAGGCGCGGCGCCGCATGGGTCTGTTCAGATGCTACGAAATGGGACTTCCGTTCGCTCCCCTGTTTCGCGGCGGAACGAACGGCGGTGGTCAAACGTTTTGTAGATGGGGCTGCCGCCTGGGTCTCACAAAGGCACTGGGCAAGCCGCAGGTACATTTTCATGCCTGGAATGGAGCTGACAATTTCGCCTTGGAAGAAGACCCTCAAGTGGACGGCTTGGAGCATGCTCATCATGGCCTGCTTGGCCATCGGCACGATCATGGGTTGGGGCTTCAAAAGCGAAGTGGTGAAGAGCATCTTCATCAATAAGATCTTCCCCACCTCCAAGCCTGCATTCTCCGATAGCCTCACGCTCTTAGTCCTCGGATGTGACGTCCAGTACGACGAGAACGGCAGGAAGATCAAAGGCAGTTATGGCCGCAGCGACTCGATGCTTGTGGCAAAGCTCGACTTCAAGAACAAGACCGTCGAAGGCGTCTCGATCCCCCGCGATACGAGAGTCTCACACGAGCGATACGGCGAATATCGGATCAACACATTCCACGTCCTGGGCGGCACTGAGCTGGCAGAAGAGGTCGTTGAAGACCTGCTAGATGTGAAGATCGACCGGACTGTCGTGGTCAACTTTGATGCTTTTGAAGAGATGATCGACATGCTTGATGGCGTCGAAGTGGACGTGCCGAAGAGGATGCGCTACGTGGACCAGGCCGGTGGACTCAACATCGACCTGCAGGCCGGTTTCCAGAACCTGAACGGCGATGAAGCGATGGGTTTTGTGCGATACCGCCTGGACAGCGACTTCAAGCGACAGGACCGTCAAAAGCTGTTTCTCTACGCCCTCAAGGACAGAGTCATGGAGCGCAAGGTGATGATCCCCAAACTCACGGATCACATGCTGAAGATCCTGGATGACTCATTCACACCGAAGGAACTCGCGGAATTGATCGATTTCAGCCAGAAAGTTGGTTCTAAGGGAATCAAGCTGGGCATGGTGCCCGTCATCGAAGGAGAGAACTATGTACTGTCTGTGGACCATGCCAACCTGGAGGACGTTTTGATCGAATTTGGACTGCACGACAGTCTCCCCGGAAACACTGAGGAGCTCGCAGGTTGAGCGCTGCTGGTTACGATCCGGACGCCCCTGAGGGTGCGCGTCCGGCGAAGTCGCAGTACATCTCCAAGAAGGACATCATCGTTATTGCGATCGTCCTCGTCGTGCTTGCATCGATCATGATTCCGGTCTACAAGCGGATGAAGATTGACGCTCAGCGCAAGACGTGCAACGAAAACCTGCACCAGATCTACAGTGCAATGCAGGTCTACTCGCAGAGCCACGACGACCGTCTTCCGCCCACACACGCTATGACTAACGTGGGCGCTCCGCTGCTCATGAAAGGTGTTCCAGTGACCTGGGCAACAGTCATCGAAGGCGACCTGAACGCGCGCGCAGGATTTGGATGTGAGTTGGCCACGCCAGACGAGCACTGCCGATTCTCTGCCAGAGGCGTTGAATACAAGAGCTCCGCCTTTGGAATGTACGCCGGCATGTCTTCGAAGGTGATTGGAAGACTGGAGGACGAATCCGGCACGATCGTCCTTGCCGAGTCCTCAAACTACGGGGCAGGTGGATCGTATAACCCCGTGCCGCTCATCGATGCTCAAGGCATCGAGATTGTGGACGACGGCTTCCTTATCGGCTGGGACAACGCACCCGGCGGCAACCGGGCTCCGTCATTTATGACGCAGAACGTGACTCGGCTTGCTGCTCGCTACGCAACAGAGGGCTACAACAGCGCAACCGCCGAGCCGCGTCATGCGAAAGGCATTGCGGTGATCTATGCTTCTGGTCAGCGCGGCTCCATCTTGCCGCATAACGGCAAGGTGGAGGTCGTCGGTGACACGCTCAAAGGCATGTGGCGGACGGACTAACTAAGCGTACGTCTTGAAGTTCTCTTCGAACATCTCTTTGAGTTCGAGAGCCTTTGCGTCGTACGCTTCCTGATCTTCCCAGGTGCACCTGGGCATGAGGACGTCTGTTGGAACGTCTGAGCAGCTGTTGGGCACTTCCATTCCGAAGACCGGATCGGCCGCAAATTCTGCGTCATCCATCTCGCCGCTGAAGATCGCATTGATCATGCTGCGGGTGTAGCTCAGCTTCATCCGCTTCCCTACGCCGTAGGCGCCGCCGGACCAACCGGTGTTGACCAGCCAGACTTTGGAGCCGTGCTCGGCGATCTTGTCCCGCAGGAGTTCTGCGTAGACCTTGGGGTGCAGGGCCATGAACGGAGCACCAAAGCATGTGCTAAACGTAGCCTGAGGCTCCGTAACGCCCGCTTCTGTGCCAGCAACCTTGGCCGTGTAGCCGTTCAGGAAGTGGAACATCGCCTGCTCTGGCGTGAGCCTGGAGACAGGAGGCAGGACGCCAAACGCGTCGCAGGTGAGGAAGATGATGTTCTTGGGGTGACCGCCCACGCTTGGGGAGAGAGCCCCTTCCATGTAGTCAATGGGATAGGCGCAGCGAGTGTTCTCGGTGAGGCGGCCATCATCGTAGTCAGGGACTCGATTGCCGTCGAGAATCACGTTTTCAAGAACACTGCCGAATCGGATCGCATTCCAAATCTGCGGCTCGCTCTCATGGCTGAGCCGGATGCATTTTGCATAGCATCCGCCTTCGATATTGAAGACTCCATTATCGCTCCAGCCGTGCTCGTCGTCTCCAACAAGCTCTCGGTCCGGGTCTGCGGAGAGGGTTGTTTTGCCAGTACCAGAGAGGCCAAAGAACAGTGCCGTGTCGCCATCTTTGCCGATGTTGGCGGAGCAGTGCATGCTCATGATGCCCTTCTTCGGCAGAAGGTAGTTCATGACGGTGAAGATCGACTTCTTCATCTCGCCCGCGTAGGACGTCCCCATGATGATGACGGTCCGCTCAGAGAATTTCAGCGCGATGATCGCGTCTCTTCGCTCTCCTTCTTCGACTCGGGCGTACTGCTCTCGGCTGAGGTCGACCACGGTCCAGTCAGGCTGGAAGTCGACAAGCTCATCTTCAGTCGGGCGGAGGAGAAGCTGGCGAATAAAGAGCGCGTGGTAGGCGTTTTCGACAACGAACCTGACTGCAATTCTGTGCTCGGGATCAGCACCAGCAAACGTATCGACAATGTAGATCGACTTGGAGGGGAGGGCGCGGTTTACGCGCTTGACAAGTCCGGTGAACTCTTCGTTGTCCATCGGTGCATTGCCGTCCCACCAGATGTCCTTCTTGACACCGGCTTCACTTACGATTCTCTTGTCTTTGGGAGTGCGGCCTGAATACTTGCCGGTGTAGGCGACAAGTGCGCCATTTGCAGCCATGCGGCCTTCTTTGTTGGAGATGGCGTGCTCGATGAGAGCGGCTACGGGGAGGTTTCGGTGGATGCTTCCGGCGAGGTCTACGTGGATGCGGGTCGAATTGCGGCTGGCAGTGCTCATTGGTGCGGATCCTCGGTGATCCTTACGTGTCTGATTTTACCGCCCGGCCCAAGCTGGTCATGAACCCAGAGTGGGGCTTAAGGAAGCGATCATAATGATGCAGGAATCATGAGCGGCCTCTCACGTGAACGCATCGACTTAGATCGTGCGAAGGAACTGCTGCCGGGCGTGCCTGATTGGAGCATCGCGAACGGCCTTTTGACCAGGGTGTTTGAGTTCGATTCTTATGCCTCCGGTGTCAGTTTCGCGGCTGGAGCAGGCTTCATTGCTGACCAACTCGACCATCATCCTGACCTGCTGATCACCTGGTGCAAGGTTTCGGCCTCCGTCTCCACTCATGATGCCGACGGTTTGACACAATACGACTTTGAACTCGCGAGGCGGCTAAACAAGCTGTACGATGGCAATGGGAAGTGAATTCGGGCGGCTCTTTAGAGTCATGACTTGGGGAGAATCTCACGGGCCGGGTGTTGGCGCGGTCGTTGACGGCTGCCCTTCCCTGCTTGAGATCAGCGAAGAGGAGATTCAGGTTGAACTGGATCGGAGGCGGCCGGGTCAGTCCAAGATTACGACGCAGCGAAAGGAGGCGGACAAGGTTCGGATACTTTCAGGCGTGTTGGATGGCAAAACGCTGGGAACGCCGATCTCCCTTCTGGTTGAAAACCAAGATCAGCGCAGCCGCGACTACGATGAGATGCAGTACAAGCATCGGCCATCTCACGCGGACTTCACTTACCAGGAGAAGTTTGGGATTCGAGCTTGGTCCGGCGGCGGAAGATCTTCTGCCCGAGAGACCATTGGGCGAGTTGCCGCTGGCGCCATCGCTCAGAAGCTCTTGCGAGTGAGATATGGCGTTGAGATCGTCGCGTGGGTGGACCAGGTTCAGTCGATCACTTCAAGCGTTGACTCAGAAACAGTGACCAGAGAGGATGTCGACAAGAACATCGTTCGGTGCCCCGATGCGGCGGCGGCCGAGGCGATGATCGCTCGAATTGGAGATGTCCGCAAGCAGGGCGATTCTATTGGCGGAACCGTATGCTGTGTCGCTCGT
>JALGYA010000239.1 GCA_029824475.1 Fimbriimonadia bacterium
TTGGACCTGCCACTCCTTCAGGAGGGAATGGGGGCCCAAGCTGTCGAGCATATGCCTCGCGTCTTCATTCCCCAGGACAAGGTCTATGGAGATGGCAGGTTTGCCCTGGCACCACTTCGACAACGCCGTGCAGACAGCCCGCCAGTCGTCTTCCACAGGATGAGACCTGCCGGTCGGTCGGGTGCCGAGGCCTTTGGTGGTGTCTCCTGCACCGATTGCCTCAATGACATTGTGGACCCAGCGCTCCGCCAAGTGGTGGCACATTTCGAGGGTGCCGATGAGGTTGCGGATTCGCACCGATGCCTCGGGCAAGGGGGCAAGCTCGTCCTCCAAGGCGTCTATCGCCCGCATCTCTTCATCTGGGGCCACGCCACAATTAAGCCACCAAGCCCTTGCGGTCGTGTTGTCTGCAGCTTCTGCTTCAGTCATCCGAAGATCCTCCCACCTTTAGCCTATCAGATATTCCAGTCCAGCCAGTGATCGGCGATGGTGTGTTAATGCCAGGCAGCGGTTCGCACGAACTCCTCTGAATGGCCATGCGAGCAGGAACTCCTATCTCGGCCTTGACCGAGGTTGATTGGTGCAGCCCGGCCCTCCAGGAGAGGATTGAGTCCATGGTCGGATTACACGCCACCTTATCTTGACAAAGTCCAGTTCAGTGGTCAGAATACTGATGTGACCGACGACGTCCGGGAGCTGCTCAAACAGTCAAATCTGCGCCTCACCAGGCCGCGGCTGGCTGTGCTTGAGGTCATCGAGGATGAGGGTAAACACCAGGACGCAGAATTCATCGCCAGAGCAGCTCGCAAGAAGCTCGGCTCCCTCTCACGCCAGGCAGTCTACGACAACCTCCATGCTCTGGTTGAAGCAGGAATTCTCCGTCGGATAGAGCCTGCAGGGCGCCCTGCTCTCTACGAGACGCGCGTCGGCGACAACCATCACCATCTTATCTGCCGCAAGTGCCATGTCACAGTCGATGTCGACTGTGCCGCCGGCACCAGACCCTGTCTTCAGCCATCAGATGATCACAACTTCGTCATCGACGAAGCCGAGGTGGTCTTCTGGGGGCTCTGCCCAAACTGCATCAGCGAATCCTAAGAGAACAGAACAACAACCATGTCTACAGAACCCAATTGCCCCCATATGAAATCTTTCCCGACCGCCGGCGCGGGAACCAACAACCGCGACTGGTGGCCGAATCAGCTCCGAGTCGACCTCCTCAGCCAGCACTCGTCCAAGTCGAATCCACTCGAACCTGAGTTCAGCTACCGTGAGGAGTTCCAGAAGCTCGACTACGAGGCGCTGAAGAAGGACCTCCGAGAGCTGATGACCGACTCGCAGGACTGGTGGCCGGCTGACTTCGGCCATTACGGCCCGCAGTTCATCCGCATGACGTGGCACGCAGCCGGCACGTATCGAATTGCTGACGGTCGAGGAGGAGGAGGTCGTGGGCAGCAGCGCTTCGCACCGCTCAACAGCTGGCCTGACAACGTCAACATCAACAAGTCACGCCGACTCCTCTGGCCGATCAAGCAGAAGTACGGCCAGAGCATCTCCTGGGCTGACCTCCTGATCCTGGCCGGCAACGTCGCCCTCGAGACAATGGGTTTCCGCACTTTCGGCTTTGCGGGTGGTCGTGCAGACACCTGGGAGCCGGATCAGGACGTCAACTGGGGCGGCGAGTCCGAGTGGCTCGCAGCAGATACGCGCTACGACAGCGAATCAGAAACACGGGACCTCCAGAACCAGCTGGGCGCAGTTCAGATGGGTCTGATCTACGTCAACCCAGAGGGGCCGGAAGGCAACGGTGATCCCCTCTCTGCAGCCCAAGACATCCGCGAGACATTTGCCCGCATGGCGATGAACGATGAGGAGACCGTCGCGCTGATTGCAGGCGGTCATACCTTTGGAAAGTGTCATGGAGCAGGAGACACCGCCCATGTCGGTCCTGACCCAGAAGAAGCAGACCTGGAGGAGCAGGGCTTCGGATGGACCAGCACCTACGGCAGCGGCAAAGCTGGCGATGCGATCACCAGTGGCCTCGAAGTCACTTGGACCACAACACCGGCCCAGTGGAGCAACAACTTCTTTGAGAATCTGTTCGGCTACGAATGGGAGCTGACCACCAGCCCCGCCGGTGCCAAGCAGTGGGTTGCCAAGGACTCTGAGGAGATCATTCCGGATGCGCACGACCCGAGCAAGAAGCGCCGCCCGACAATGCTCACGACCGACCTCTCCCTGCGGTTCGACCCGGCTTATGAAAAGATCTCGCGCCGGTTCCTCGATAACCCCCAGGCCTTTGCGGAGGCCTTCGCGCGAGCCTGGTTCAAGCTGACACACCGGGATATCGGCCCGCGCGCCCTCTATCTGGGCCCTGAAGTGCCGAAAGAGGAGCTGATCTGGCAGGACGTCATTCCGGCAGCCGATCACGCTGTGATCACAAACTCAGATGCAGCCGCGATCAAAGCGAAGATCCTCGATTCAGGCCTGACCAACTCAGAGCTGGTCGGCACTGCCTGGGCTTCTATGTCAACCTTCCGTGGATCCGACAAGCGCGGTGGAGCCAACGGCGCCCGCATCCGCCTCTCGCCGATGAAGGACTGGGAGGTGAACAAGCCGGACCAGCTCTCCAAGGTCCTCGGGGTTCTAGAAGGCATCCAGAACGAGATGGCCGGATCGGGCAAAAAGGTCTCCATGGCCGACCTGATCGTTCTCGCAGGCAACGCCGGTGTCGCGCAGGCTGCGCAGGATGCAGGCGTCAGTACCAGCGTGCCATTCACGCCAGGACGGGCAGATGCCACACAGGCGATGACGGACGTTGAGTCGGTGGGAGTCCTTGAGCCGAAGGCTGATGCCTTCCGCAACTATCAGAACGGGGCCTATCCTGTCCCCGCTGAGGCAGCGATGATCGACAAGGCACAGCTCCTCACGCTCACCGCACCCGAGATGACGGTTCTGATCGGCGGCCTCCGTGCGATCAACATCAACGTCGACGGCGAAGACGGAGTCCTCACCGATCGACCTGGAGTTCTGACAAATGACTACTTCGCGAACCTGCTCGACATGAGCACGAAGTGGGAGCCGACATCAGATGCAAAGGTCAGCTACGAAGGGCGTGACCGCTCCTCCGGCGAAGTCAAGTGGACCGCGACACGCGCCGACCTCGTGTTCGGTTCGAACTCAGTTCTCCGCTCACTCGCTGAGGTGTACGCAAGCGCTGATGTCAGCGAGAAGTTCGTGAAGGACTTTGTCAATGCCTGGACAAAGGTGACCAACCTCGACCGCTTCGACCTTCTCGACTAAGAAGAAAGGACGCAGGCTGGCGGTGCTGCTCAAGCCCGCCAGCCGAGCCGAATCCACCAGCTCTCGTTGACTAGTCGCGCGGCAGCAGTCTGATGTCTCTTGAGGCTTTGAGAATCCCAGCCTCATCCTTCTTTGGTTCGAGCAGATGGAGGAAGCCTCCCAGCGGATACTCCTTTTCCTCGCCCTCTTCCAATAGAGGGTCCCCTACGAACTTAAAGGATTCGATCCAATATTCGTCATAGCCGGGAGCCGTGACGGTGACGTGGATATGAGCCGGATTGTCACTGTCAGGGTACGGGGCGGGCCGAATCGTCTCAAACTCGTACTTCCCGTCCTTCCCCGTGAGCATCCATCCACGAAGGGTTCCATGGCCCCAATTGGGATCGTTCCGATCACGTCCGTCACGTTTGTAGAGACCTGTCGCGTCGGTCTGATAGACGTACAGCAGGACATTCTCCGCCGGAGTCTTCATGTCCTGCTGGAAGACCGTTCCCTTTACAATCAGGCGTTCGCCGGGCTCCGACTTGCCGGCGACAACGGTCTTCCAAGTCAGGTCCTTGGGAGCATCATTTGCGCCGCCCCAGTTGTTGACAGCCTGCACCGGCGGCCGCCACTGGCCACCCTCCTGCTTTTGGGCGGATTCTGGGCTGCACCCGAGCAGAAGAAACGCTGACATCAATGAAGCTCTCATGCCAACAATGTAATACACAGATCGAGGCGAATTAGGTGCCCCAGCTCTCAGGTCAGCCTATGCCTTTCCGCGCAGCATGAACTTCCAGTAGAGGATCGGCAGCACGTGTTTTTTG
>JALGYA010000240.1 GCA_029824475.1 Fimbriimonadia bacterium
ACCTTCCCAGCTCCGCCCGAATCGTGAAGAACTCATGCTCAAACCTGTCCCTGATAACGGCGAAGTAGCGCCGTTCCGCGGTCTTCTCCTTGATCTGCTCTGCCAAGTGCCTGTGGGCCGCGTCAGTCTTCGCGATCATCAGAACGCCGGTTGTGTCCTTATCCAAGCGATGGACAATTCCAGGCCTAAACTCGCCTGCCTCGCTGCTCAGTGAGTGGCTTCTGCCCAACAGAGCGTTCACAAGAGTCGGCTTTTCTAACCCTGGCGCTGGATGGACCGCCATCCCTCTTGGCTTGTTGACAACGAGCATGGCGTCGTCTTCGTAGACGATGTCGAGGGGAATATCTGCTGGCTCGAGATTGTGCGGGGGCGTCGGAATCGGCTCGCCTGATTCAACAACGCTGCCGGCTTTCAGCTGGTAGCCGGTCTTGGTGACAGCCTCACCATCAACGGTAACGCCCACCTCCTCGATCATCTTTGCAATCTTCGAGCGGCTGTGCTGAGGCATGGCGGCTGCCAGGAACTTGTCGAGCCTTCCCTTTGCATCCACCTCGAATCTCATGGCACTATTGTGACCGGTGAACGAATCCTGTGCAGCGGCGTTTGTGCATCAAGAGTGGACTGCGCATCAGATTCGCGTGGCTCTGGAGTGATTTGTTGTCATGATTCTTGCTTCTGCTGCCGCTGCTGCGGCACTGTTGTCTCAGCCCAAAGTCGATATCACGACGTACGGCTCAAATCTGCGAGCTATCGCTCAGGAGATCAGCCGGCAAACAGGCATTGCCATCCGAGTTGATGGCGGACCACAAGAAGACATTCTGGTGGTCCTGGCAAAGGACGCGGACGGCTCCACACTGCTTAAGCACATTGCAGATGTGACTGGCTCAAAGCTTGTGCAGGATGGTCAAGGCGTCAGGATTCTCCGTGGTAAAGCTGAAGATCGTGCACAGCGAAAGAAAGACCTCAAGGCACGAGCCGAGAGAATCGACGCTGCCATTGATGAGCTTTCAGCAGCACCCCCAGCTCAAGGTGGACGAAGCAGGCAACCCGCCGGTCCGTGGCGTGCCGCAATCAAAGAGATTCTCGGCGATATCAAAGGGGAAAGCCTCGCGGAGATCAAGGACGGACACCGCGTCGTCTACTCAACCCGCCCGACTTCCGTGCAGGTCAAGATGCCTTCTAGAGCATCCCAGGCATTCAGCGGCTACATAGCCGCCGAATCCGAGCTCTACAAATCAAGATCAGGTCAGGCAAGACGAGGTCAGGATCCGAGCACTGCGACGAAAGGCAACATCGCCATCCGCCGCGTTGGCGGAGCCCTGAGCCTTGAACTTTCGGCCGTCGATGCACGTGGTCAACGCGTGCTTCGAAGAAACCTCACGCTCACCGTGAAGGACCGCCTTGAAAAGCCTGCTCCAGCACTGGGAACTCACACGGAGGAGCCAATTGAACTCTCGGATATTGCCAAGTCGATTCTTCGTGCCCTCAAGCCTCCGACAGCGAAAGAAGTCGCCCTAAAGTTCGACGGTGGCGGAGCGTCCGGATTCGTCTCACCCGCAGTCGCAGGTGAAGGCTTTACCGACCCGCTCAGCGCTGAGGCTCTTCAGATGCTCATCAAGTCCGATGAGATCGAGCCGCTGGGCTTGTTCCTAGGAGAGGCACTGAGCAAAGCTGCGGGAGCCAAGGAGCTTCAGCTTGTCGCTCACCTTCCTGACTCTGCATTCGCAGCGTCCACCGCCTGGCTAGGCGGCACTGGTCTGAAGCCGAACAGCGTTTTTGGCATTGCACAAGCTGGCTGGGGATTGAACCTGGAATCTAAGGATGGTTGGCTGGTGATAAAGCCGACTAACGTCAGCGAGTCGTGGGACAGTAGGGCTAATCGATCGGCTCTGGCCAAGTTGAGCAAATCAGTCTCCAAGTCACCAGTCAGTCTCAATGATATGGCAGCGTATGCCCGCTACACGAGGCCCGCAGCGTTCGCTCAAAGCTTCGACCTCAGCGTGCTGGCTGCCGTAGATGCGGCAGCTTCTATCGAGCTGATGAGAAGCCGCAACAATCGCGAGACCCTCATCCTCTTTGCATCGTTGGGAGCACCCGGACTTCAGGCGATGGAGGAGGACGGCGTCCTTCTCGGCACACAGGCTGGTTTTAAGGATGAAGCCCACTCCCTCGTCTACAACTCGTGGGATGGCCCTAAGCTGTGGAGCCAGGCTGCACCTGCTGGAAGGCAGACTGAGCTGGTCACGATTATTGAAGTCAGGGCGCAGAGTGCCGGCGGCAGCCCATCAAGGTTCACTGTTCAACCGATCAACGCTGAGCGGACCGATGCGATGCCCTTCGGAGTCCCCGGAGACACTATGATCACGCTCAGAAAGCGGGAGCAGGTGATGGTTCAGGCCTTCACGAATATGACCGGTCGGTCAAGCATGATGAGCGCCCAGGCGCTGGGTCAGTACCGGGCGAAGCGTGAATCGCCCAGATACGCAAGCTCCCGAAGCAGGATGCCCGAGTACCGGGCGTACGAGCCAGTGACGCAGACCACGTACACATTCGAGTACAAGTTTGCAGAAGGAGCATCCATGTCCCGGACATTGCGAGACATCAAGAAGATGACTTCGTCCGGCCCTGGCACCTACGGTCAGCTGCCTCCCGCGTTTGTTGAGCAGTCCAACCAGGCGTTTGAGAACTCCATTAAAGCCATAGCCTCTGGCGCATGGGATCGCACAAGCAGACGGGACATCATCCGCAAGAAAGAAGAAGCCGCTCGCAAGAATGGCGGCGGCTAGCAGGACAGAGGGCTGACTTGCCAGGATGGCAGCGTTTGGCTAAGGTACAAACGCTGCTATGCTGGACCGGTACGCGCCAGAGGACTTCGAGGCCAAATGGCGCATTAAATGGAAAGAGGCTGACCTCTTTCTGACAAGGGAGGATGAGGACCGTCCAAAGTTCTACGGCCTCGACTTCTTTCCGTACCCCAGCGGAGCCGGGCTCTCCGTAGGACACTGCCGCAACTTCATCCCCACAGACGTGCTCTGCCGCATGAAGTACATGCAGGGCCACAACGTCCTGCACCCCATGGGTTTTGACGCTTTCGGCCTTCCAGCAGAGAACGAAGCGATCAAGAAGCAGCGCAACCCTGCGGAGATGATCGACGAGTACGCCGACGTCTACAAACGCCAGATGGAGATCATCGGAATCTCCTACGACTGGTCGCGATCGTTTAAGAGCTCTGACCCGAGCTACTACAAGTGGACTCAGTGGATCTTCAAGCTGCTGTATGACCGTGGATTGGCGTACCGAAGCATGGCGGCCGTTAACTGGGATCCTGTTGACAAAACAGTCATCGCCAATGAAGAAGTCATCGGCGGGCGCGCGGAGCGATCCGGTGCGCTGGTTGAAAAGAAGTTCATCCCTCAGTGGTCGATGAAGATCACCGACTACGCGCAGCGCCTCATTGACGATCTGGACACAGTGGACTGGCCCGAGGGCATCAAAGAACAGCAGCGCAACTGGATCGGACGCAGCGAGGGCGTCGAGTTCGAAATGAAGATCGAGCTGCCCTATGTAGAGCGCAAGAGCCTGTCAGATGCTGAAGCGTTCTTGAGAGCCCGAACTCCAGCCTTGGCTGAACTCAGCGCGCTCTCGGTCACACGCCTTGAAGCAGTGATTGAGAGCCTGGATGCCGGCGCGCAGGAAGACGAGGATCTCAAAGAATTTGCCGACATCACACGCAAAATCCTAAGCGAAGCTGGTGAGTTCACAACCCACCTGCTCATGGGCAGCGGAGTGGATTCCCCTGACGGCACTGAGGCTGCGGCGGATTCCTTAGAAGACCAGCTCGAAGCGCTAAGACTTCAGCTCCAAAAACTGACCCCTGTCGAGCCTGCGGAGGTGAATCGCATCCAGTCCGTGGACGCCTTGCTGGAGCATTGTGAGCTTGCCTACAAGGAGATCGAGGCGGCCTTTGAGGACTTCATTTCAGACCGAGACTCCGCCGATGACTTTGTGGTGAAGACAAAATCCAACGAAGCATCGTTTAGGGCCTTCACGACGAGGATCGATACGATCTTTGGCGTGACGTTCTGTGTCCTCGCTCCCGAGCACCC
>JALGYA010000038.1 GCA_029824475.1 Fimbriimonadia bacterium
CGCCATAGTCGCATGACGCAATGGCATTGGCCGCACAAGAATCAAGCGCGGCTGACCTGTTTAGCCTTACGCTGACAGCTGATCTCACCGAGAACGCCGAATATGGCGAGCGAACTCTTACGATCAGCAGGCATGAGGTGGTTGTCCGTGATGAAAAGGGCACAAAAAAGGTCACCGTTCCCGTAGGGGAAATCCAATCAGCTCGCAGCGAATCGCTGGTGAGTGGCGGCCGCATTGTGCTGATCAAGAAGACCGGTGAGCTGGTCGTCCTGGTTCATTATTCGCTCAGTTTTTCTGAGTCGTTCTCTGATGCTGCCCATGTCATTGACGAATTGGCCAATGACCGTGAAGTCTCATTTGAGATCAATCAGGAGGTCAAGCGATGTCCTAAGTGCGGCCGACTGAAGTCCGATGACGGCCCTGTCTGCTTCCGCTGCGTAAATCGCAGCAAGTCGCTTGGGCGGATCTCCCGGTTCCTCATTCCTTATAAGGCCCAGGCTGCACTCCTCATCCTGCTCGCGCTGATCGCGACCGGTGTGAACTTGATCCCGCCGTATCTGCACTCGCTCATCATTGCAGAGTTTGAGAGCGGGTCGAAGGACGTCAATGTCCTCACAAACCTGCTCATGATTTGGGCCGGTGCACTGCTTGTGGGAGTTGTATTCCAGGTTCTAAACGGTCGGCTGATGGTCTATTTAGGGACACACATCGCCGCAGACCTTCGCAGCGCCACCTATCGTGCAATCGAATACCTAAAGCTCAATTACTTCGATAAGAAACCCGTTGGTGCTATCGCGAGCCGCGTCACACAGGACACGGATAGGATCTGGGGATTCTTGGTTGACGGGATGCCGTTCTTCATCAGCAATGGCCTGCTGCTGATCGGTGTCTTGGTCATTCTTGGCTTCAAAAACCTGTTCTTGACGATCTGCATCATCGCGCCCTTCCCGGTGGTTATTCTGATCAGCATGATCGTCTGGAAGCCGATCTCAAACCTCTTCTTCCGAGTGAGCCAGCGTATGGCGCGGGTCCACATGCAGATCCATGAGTCGCTCATGGGCATTCGCGTGGTTAAGGCGTTCGCTCGCGAAGACCACGAATTCAAGAAGTTCAACCAGCGCAATCACGCAATGCGTGACGCTGCGATGTACGCCGATCAGCGTTGGATTCTCGCCCATGGCGTGATGTCGATATTCACCACGATGGGCCAGCTGATCCTGTGGACTGTCGGCGGCACAATGCTCTATCAAGGCAAGATTTCGGTCGCCGACCTGTTCCTCTTCTTCTCCTACTTGTTCCTCGTCTATGGGCCGCTTCAGTGGTTCGCACAGGTGAACAACTGGTTCAGCCGAGCAATGGCTGGCGCGGAGCGGATCTTCGAGATCATGGACATGACGCCGGAGACGATCGAAGAGGAGGGCCAAAAGCACGAGGTTCAAGGCCAAGTCACGTTCGAAAACGTCCGTTTTGGCTACGACAAGTCGAACCCGATCCTGAAGGGCATCAGCTTCGAGGCAAAGGCAGGCCAGATGATCGGCCTGGTAGGACACTCCGGTGCAGGGAAGTCGACGACCATCAACTTGGTCTGTCGGTTTTACGGTCCAGACCAAGGCCGCATTCTCATCGACGGCATCGACTACATGGACCTGAGCCTTCACGACTACCGATCACAAATTGGCATTGTCCTTCAGGAGCCATTCCTGTTCCATGGCTCGATCCGCGAGAACATCTCATACGGCCGTCCGGACGCGGCCTTCGAAGATGTCATGCGGGCAGCCAAGGCAGCGAATGCGCATGACTTTGTCCTTGCCAAGCCCGAGGGCTACGACACGATTGTCGGCGAGCGTGGAGCGCGCCTCAGCGGCGGCGAGAAGCAGCGCATCTCGATCGCCCGTGCGATCCTCCATGACCCGAGAATCCTGATCCTTGATGAGGCGACGTCGAGCGTTGATGTTGAGACCGAGAAGGAGATTCAGCAGGCGATCAACAACCTGGTCACCGGACGCACAACATTCGCCATTGCTCACCGCTTGTCAACTCTGCGACAAGCTGACCGACTGCTCGTCATCGACCGGGGCCGCATCGTGGAGGAAGGATCACACGAAGAGCTGATGAACCAGAAAGGTGAGTTCTTTAAGATGGTCGAGACCCAGAGCCAGGTCAACGAGATCATAGGAATCTAGAATGAGCCATCCCCAATTCGAAGTTGTAGAGGCACCAGCCGGTAGGCTGAGGATCGTCACTGAAGACCAGTGTTGGCTGGAGTTTCGGCCAGTCTGGGGTGCCCCCCTCACCCACCCCAACATGTACCTTGCGCTGCTCGATGAAAAGGAGAGGGAGATCCTGATGATCGATGATCCTGCGGATCTTGATGAAACTACAAGAAAGATCCTCCTCAGCGAGTTGGACCGGCGAGTCCTGACCGCCCAGCTGACGAAGATTAACAGCGTGGCAACAGAGTTTGGCGTCACTTACTGGGAAGTCGAGACGACGCGCGGCTCTAAAGAATTCGTCACCCAGAGCCTCCAGGAGAACGCCCAGTGGATGGGCGACACGCAGCTGCTGATCATCGATATCGACGGCAACCGATTCGAAGTTCGTGACTACACGAAGCTCGACAACCACAGCCAAGACCTGCTGATGAAAGTCGTCTAGACGCCGGCCGCTTCCGCGATCTGGTCGATGTGATACACGTCGTGCCCCAGCTGCATTCCGGCCATGTCGTGGATGGTCATGTTGCCGTTCAGCTCATGACGGACACAGGCCCCCCACTCATCCGACTTTATGTTCGAAAGCAGCGCGAGAGTCTTCTCGCGGTTCAGCTCGAATAAGTCCAGGAAATCTGCTGTCGTGTGTTTGGCACAGACTTCCGCAAACTCATCATCTGAATGTGCCCAGTCGTGCACCTCGGGGCAGTCATTTTTGAGAGCAAGTCTCATCCGGGTGAGGGCCTCAGCCTCCCAGAGCGCCAGGTGCGCAGCGACCTCGTGGGGCGAGAATCTGTCAGGCGCCGTGGGCTCTTTCAGCTGACTCTCAGACAGCTTCGATGTCAAGCGGCGAATAAGGCTCGGGCTTCTCTTCAGTCCTTCAAGGGCGTAAGGGTTCATCTGTCTTCCTCAAGGTGGTTTCGGTATTGATCCATCATCTGGCGCCACGCGGATGCAAGTTCATCAGCCTCTTCAGTATTGGCCAGGTTTCCGTGGACCAGGCCGATCTGGGTTCTGTTTGGATCGACTGGCCTGAATTCAATGGTGACGTGGCTTCCCGGTGAGTGCCTGGGGTGGGCCCAAGTGAAGCGGATGCGCGTCATCGGCTCGATGATTGTGAAGACGCCGATGTCACCATCAGAGTTGGAGTACTCGCCCCCGACCCTGAAGTCGTGCGTCTGTCGTGTGTTCATCCATGCAGACCACTCTTCGGGGTCTGCCCAGGCCTGCCAGCAGGCTTCATGCGTCGCATTGATTGTGCGGCTGACGGTGCACTCAAACTCGCCGGATGTCTTCTGGCGCTTGGCCCGCAGTCCGTGGTCGTGTTCGTACTGAATCGTGATGGCCTGGGAGTACCAGGCACTCACGCCATGATCCACGTTCAGGTGCTTCGCGGCAGCCGTATGGTTGTAGCCGTTTTTGCGGAAATCGTCAAGAACAGATGTCCAGTGATCCCAGTCATGCCCCGTGGCACTTTTGACTTTCGCGTCCGGTATGCGACCGGCCATGCCCTAAGCATGCCAGACGGCGCCTCAGTCGGTCAAGGGCTGGACCGATCTAAGCCCTGCTCTCGCTCGTACTGATTGACCACCGCAGTGGCGAAGCATCCGCTCATTTCGTGCTCCGTCTTGAGGTGCTCAATGGCTGAGGCGTACTCGTACTCTCCCAAGCGGAAGGTATCCAAAACGCCTTCCCAATGCTCCCAGCCGTGGCCAGTCTTGTATTCGAGCTTGTCTTCTGGAATGCGCGGAGGAACCATGAGCTACGCTGCCTTTCGGTGCTTCAATCGGTCGAGGGTGACGGCGATTAGGAGGATTGTGCCGGTGGCAACTTTCTGCCAGAACGGGTCGACGTTCATCAGGCTCATCGAGTTCTGGACGATGCCCATGATGAACACGCCCATCACCACGCCCGAGATGCTGGCGACGCCGCCGGTGAGCGAAACACCGCCCAAAACACAGGCAGAAATGACGTCGAGCTCAAGGCCCTCGCCGTTCTTCGGGATGCCGTTGAACATGCGAGCAGCGAGCACGATGCCCGCGATGGCGGCCATCAGCCCCTGGATTGAGAAGATGATGATTTTGTGCTTAGGAACACTGATTCCCGCGAGGCCAGCGGCTTCAGCGTTGCCGCCTATAGCCAGCGCATTGCGGCCAAACACGGTCTTGTTGAGCAGGAAGCCAAAGGCGATAAAGCAGACCGTCATGATCCAGATCGAGATGTGGATCCCAAAGATCGACTTAGTGCCGAAGTCCATGAAGCCCTCGTGCTGAATACCCACCGCTGTACCGCCTGCGACTATCAGCGCCGCGCCGCGTACGATCTGCATCGAAGCGAGCGTCGTGATAAGCGCATTAACCCCGACCTTGGCTATGAAAAACCCGTTGATCGCGCCGACTGCTACGCCTGAACCCAAGGCGGCCACCACGGCGATCGGCAGAGCGGTCCCAGACTTCAGCATCACCGCCAGAACAACACCTGAGAGTGCAACGATAGAGCCGATCGACAGATCGAAGTCTCCTGCTGCAAGGCAGAGCATCATCGAGCACGCAACTACGCCGATCGTCGTGACCTGCAGCGCAAGGCTCTTCAGGTTTGTGCCGGTGAAAAAGTTCGGGACAAAAACCGACACTGCAGCGAAGAGCAGAATGAAGACTATGAGCATCCCGCTGGAATGCCAGAAGTTGATGAGATGCTTCTTTTTCATGCGATTTTGGTGGAGCTGCCCTTAGGCAGGCTCAGGTCGACGACGGACTCTTCTGTCGCCTCAGATCGGTCGAGAATTCCTGTGATTTTGCCGTCACACATGACGGCGATGCGGTCGCTGATGCCCAAAACTTCGGGGAGCTCGGAGGAGGCGACGAGGACGGCAACACCCTCTTGAGCAAGGGCATACATGATGCCGTAGATCTCGCTCTTCGCCCCGACATCGATGCCGCGCGTCGGCTCGTCGAGAAGAACGACTTTGACGTCGGTCGAAAGCCAGCGGGCCAGGATCGACTTCTGCTGATTTCCACCCGAGAGGCTGCTGATCTCCTGCCTGATGTCAGAAGTCTTGACGCGGAGTTTGTCCACCTGCTTCTGGGCGTGTGTCTTCTCAGCCTTGGCCTTGATGAGGATGCCCCCTGGCGAGAACATCCGGCGGACCGTCAGGTTGACATTCTCCTGAACGGAACGGATAGGAATGATCCCCTCCTTCTTCCTGTCCTCAGGGCAGTAGATCACGCCGTTCTTGATCGAGTCCATGGGAGACTTCGTCAGACCAAGTTTTCCCATGAGTGAGATGGTCCCGGCAGTCCTTGAGACACTGCCGTAGATCAGGTTCATCAGCTCGGTTCTGCCGGCCCCAACGAGCCCATAGAGCCCAATGATCTCTCCAGCTCTCACGCTGAGGTCAAGCGGCTCGTTCAAGCCTGGACCTTCGAGCCCTGAAATCTCAACAACCGGATCGCCTAGGTCACGCGAACTGTAGTCGTAGATGTCCTCGATGGAGCGGCCGACCATGTTGCGGACGATGTCATCGCGGGTGATTCCATCCAGAGATTCGAACGTCTTGACGTGCTTTCCGTCCCTCAGAATGGTGGCCGCATCGCAGACCTCAAAAATCTCGTCCATGCGATGCGAAACATAAAGAATGATCCGCCCCTGGTCCTTCAGTCGGGCGATGAGTGCGAACAGCTTTTCGACTTCCCGGGCGCTCAGGCTTGAAGTTGGCTCGTCGAACGCGATTACCTGAGCGTCGTGGGTCATCGCCTTGGCGATCTCGACCATCTGCCGCTGGGCAATCGGGAGATCGCCGCACTTGGTCTTCGGGTCGATCTCAGCCCCGACATCATCGAGGATCGCCTGCGCCTTCTTGTTCAGCTCGCCTCGTTTGATCATCCCCACTTGCGCTGGGAGGTGACCGACGTAGAGGTTTTCGGCAACGCTCAGCTCATCAAAAAGATGGAGCTCTTGATAGATGATTGACACGCCGGATCTGATCGCGTCAATGGGAGCTTTCGGATCGAGGTGTGCCCCGTCGAGTTCAATCCTTCCAGAGTCGGCTGGATGCACTCCACTCAGGACTTTGAGGAGTGTGGATTTTCCGGCTCCATTCTCACCACAGAGGGCATGAACGGAGCCGCTGGGAACGGCGAATGAGACCTCGTCCAGCGCCTTGACGCCGGGAAAGGTCTTCGTGATACAGTCGAATCTGAGGCTGGACACGCGGGTCTACTCTCTGAGACCTTGCTCCACCAGCACAGTTTCGTAGTTTTCGCGTGTGATCAGCTGACCTTCTGTCAGCGTCTCTCTCGCCGGCTCTTCACCCTCTGCGACCCACTTGTAGACCATTGTCGCGGTGTCGTAGCCGTGCTGCTTCGGGCTCAAGAGAATCGTGCCCCAGACTGCCGTTGGCTCGTCTCGCTCGAACTCGCTGATCGACTCGGCTGAGCCGTTGATGCCACAGGCGATGACGTTCTCGTGTGAGAGGCCAGCCTGTTCAATCGCTCGGACAGCGCCGACAACTGCGACGTCGTTGTTGCCGAAGATCAGCCACTTAGTAATCTCTGGGTGCTGGTTTAGAGTCGCCTGAGTGACGCTGTTAGCGACCTCAATATTCGCCTTGCTCTGAGGAGCGAAGAAGACTCGGCTGCCGTCAAATCCTTTGGCGACGAGGGCCTCTTTTGCACCCTCTGTTCTGTCTTTCAGCGTTGCGATCTCATCGAACGTCAGGCCGATGGCGCCGACTTCCGATGGATCCCAGCCTCGGGCTGACATTTCGTCAAACAGTGCGTCGCCAACTTTGTGGCCGATATTGCGGGCTGAGATGCCCATGTAATGCGTGTCGAGCGGAGTTCCGTCCGGCTTGATAAAGCGATCATCAACCACGAAGAGCTTCATGCCGTACTGCTCTGTCATCTTGGTGATCGCCGGCCCGAGAGTGACCTCGGGTGGGCAGATGATAAGCCCCTTGACTCCCTGCGTGTTCAGGTTGTCGATCTGGCTCATCACAGCTTCTGCATCTTCTGCAGGCTGCTTGATCAGCGTGAAGCCATGCTCGTCAGCAGCTTTCTGAGCGAACTTCCATTCCTGCTGGAACCAGTCTTCCTGAGCGTCCTTGACGAGGAAGCCGATTTTAACTTCGTCGGTGCCTTCAGTCGATGCGCTGTTGTTGCATCCGACGGTGATCAGCAGGGCCGCGATGGCGGCAAGAGAGACAAAAATCTTGTTCATTGTTGGATCCTCTCTGGAAGCGGCTGCGCTGCCGCCTCAGCGAGGCTCCATGCTACCCATTCGGGTCCAGACGCAATGAGGGCCATGAGTCTGAAACCCATGGCCCTTCAATGGAGCGCTATTTTGAGACTGCCGCGGGTGCGCCTAGGTAGTCGCCCTTCATGATCTTGTCGAACTCACCGTCTTCAACCCACTGCTCTAGGGCCTTCATCCTGTGAACCGGCATCGGGTGGCTGATCCACAATTCAACGAAGAGGAAGAGCAGCATCTTCCCGACCGATTCGGTCATCGACATGTCCTGATACATGCGAGCCTGATCAAGGAATGCGTCCGTCGACTGCTCGTTGGACATCCTGTTCCAGCCGGCGGTCATGCTCAGATTGGCATTTGCTGAGGTCTCGAAATTCTGTGCAACGAGAAGGCCTGCTCTGTCTGCCGAGATCTCCGCCTGCTGCTGGAACTGGAAGAACGCTGCCAAGAGCGCCCAGGAGACTGCGTCGCCAACGCCGAGTGTTCGCCTGGCCAGCAGATCTAGCAGCGGCCGCAGGACTCTAGCAATGGAGTAGTAGAGCACGTGGCCGCATTTGATGTGACCCAACTCATGACCAAACAGGTGGTAGAGCTCGTCGTCGCTGAGCGTCTCGATCATTGAGCTGCGCACAGTGATGTAGGGCCGCTCAACACCGCCTGCCATCGCATTGGCCTGGGGATGGCTGGTGATGTAGAGCTCTGGAACGGGCATATCGAGCACTTTCGCAGAGTCTTCAAGGATCCCGTACAGGGTCTTGTACTGATTCGGTCCACACCGGACAGACGTCGCCATGTTCATGCAGTAGAGCCACCGGTCTACACCGATCTCATAGAACTTGCGCATGAGTTCGGGAAACAGCGGGATCTTCTTGAGAGCCGCGAGAGCAGCCCGATCAGCTTCCGACTGGAAGGCCTCAACTTCGATGCCGGTCAGGATTTTGCGTTCCATTGCCCTTTAATGTACGTGAATTTGTCCAGTCCGGTGCAGAGTTGCCAATAATCAGGCATATGATCGCAATTCTCGCCGCCGCCGGGTTTGGCTTCACCCAAATGGGAGCCACACTTAAACCGTCGCCGATGGAGTTCGACAGGAGCCGATGCGAAGAGAGCCGCATTGAGATTCCGTCGCGTGTGATCGACCTCTATTCCAAGCGGCCTTCCGGTCACGCCGGGTCTCAGGACAACGCCGCATTTGGTCGAATTACAGTAGGAAACGCCAAGGACGCAGCAATGGACTTCGCCCTCGTGTCGCGTGAAGGCGTCCTCTACCTGGTCCTGGATGAGAACAGGAACGGCACTCTTGGCGATGACGAGCAGTTTCGAGTCATGCAGGGTGACTGGACTCAGGTTTCGACCGTCGCCCGCTGGCAGGGCTCAACTAAGTTTGAAGGTCTCCACGGGTTCGACTTCAAGGTCTCAGCCGATCTCGATTCAGTTGACGTCAGGCCGACGGGCGTCATGCGCGGCGTGATCAACTGGGAAGGCGAAAAGTACTGGGCGCAGGTCCTCGACCCGAGCGGAAGGGCGACCTACACAGATGCGAGGCAGCCGCTGCTTGTCCATGTCGACATCAATGGCGACGGGCTTCTCGACCGAGACGAGCTGATCTGCACGCACGGCCCATCTGAGCTGCTCGGACAGAACTGGGCCGTTGAGATTTCAGACGGCGGCAGGCGCTTGGTCCTTACCGCCGTCCAAAGCTGAGCCGATTATTCTGGGTTGAAGTGCGGCTCTTTGTCGCCCCAACAGGTCTGGAGGTAGTCGATTTGACCCTGATGCATGCAGTAGTGCATGCCCGGGATGAAGATCATCTCTGCTGCCGGCATTTCGCCAAACGGCATCTGTAGATTCCCCGCCAACTGTTCGTCACTCATGCCCTTCATGGCATCCATGAGTCCGTTGTGGCTCGATTCCACAGCCGCAATCACCTGCTCCAGCGACGTGAATTTATCTTCTTCTTGAGCCATATGCGCCAGCATCTCCATGAAGGTCATTTCTGGCATCTCCGCTCCACCGATCAAGGCGATGAAATTCTGGTTGCTGACCGCAAGATGAGCCCCAATCTGAATCGCGTTCTTTGCCGTCGGAGAGGGGGAAAAAGTGCCTTTGTCAGCGGGCACGGCTGCGAGCGTGCTGATAAACATGCTCTTGGAATTCTCTGCAAATCCAACGGCATGCATCACGTTCTCGTTGATTGTCTTCATTATTCTTGATGTCCTTGTGGCGAGCTCAGCCCGCCCTGCTTCACTGCACTCCGGCCAGGCCAGCTTCGGCCCATCTCGAATGAGGACACTCTTGTGCAGATGCACTCTATTGTATGGCAGCGGCACACTTTTGGCGCCAGACTTGGTGGATTTTGCTGGCCCTGCTGTCATCCCGATGTAACCTGGGCTCATGACTCCTGACCTCTATCTCGTCGATGCGTTTGTGGGAGATGTCGAGCGCGGCAATCCCGCAGGCGTCTGTATCCTGGAAGGGCCGGCTGACGAAGCCTGGATGCAGGAGGTCGCTGACGAAATGGCTCAGGCGGAGACAGCGTTTCTCTATCACGATGGTGAAATCTGGCAGCTGAGGTGGTTCACGCCAGTCTGTGAAGTGGACCTGTGCGGCCACGCGACGCTGGCGTCGGCAAAAGTGCTTTTCGCGAAGGGCCTCGCCCAGGGCGAAGCCCGGTTTATGACTAAGAGCGGGGAGCTGGTCTGCAGGCAGGATGGGCCGCTGATTGAACTGGACTTTCCGGCTGCACCTGCGAACGAATGTGCTGTGCCTGGGGTGCTTCAAGGGCTGGTCGCATCTTCAGTCTGGTTCGGGGCCAGCCCTTGGGATTACATGGCTATCCTCCCGGATGAAGCCTCGGTTAGGGGCTTCGAACCGAACATGGCTGCGATCGCGTCCTCCGGCAAGCGCGGCTTCGTGATCACAGCTCAGGGCGAGGAGACGGACTTCTGCTCCCGGTTCTTCGCACCGCAGTCAGGAGTGCCTGAGGATCATGTCACCGGCTCCGCTCACTGCACACTCACCCCCTATTGGGCTGACCGATTGGGGAAAACTGAGATGTCCGCCGCTCAGCTTTCCCGAAGGGGCGGCATCCTTCAAGTGAGCCTAAACGGTGACCGAGTGAGCCTAAAGGGGCGAGCAAGAATCCGCGTGAGCGGAACGCTTCAGCCGTGATGCGACGGCTGCGGTATCCTGCGTGCGATGGTCGATTTGAACGAGGAGCAGATTCAGGAAGCGGTTGAGACAGCCAAGAGGCTTGGCTGTACGAGCTTCAAAATTGAGTCCGGAGAGGTCTCCTTTTCCGCCCACCTAAAACAGGCGCCTGTTGAGGAGCCGGTGTTTGAGGATTCAGGATCTGAGGACGCCCCGGCCGCTGAGCCGGCTGCCCCCAAGGAGCGGGACATCGAAGCGCCCGTCGTCGGATATCTCCGCCACCTTGACGAACCAATTCAAGCAGGCGACAAAGTTGAGAAGGGACAGGTCGTAGCCGAAGTCACAGCTCTGGGGCTCGCAAACGACGTCACTGCGCCAGCATCTGGTGAAATCATCGAAGTTCTCGTCGAATCGGAGGAAGCCGTCCAGTATGGCCAGGCCGTCGCAACAATGAAGGTGGATGCATGAACAAGCAGTCAGGTCGGGGTTTAGTTGGGATTCTCATCAGCATAGCGCTCATGATCGGGCTCACTGTTGTCTATCTCAAAGGCGGCATGGGCATCGGCGGCGTCGATCTGAAGGAGCGGGAAGACGGCAAAGGCGAAACGGTCATCGGTCAGTCGATGTACGCTGCAAAGGACACGGTCTGCCAGTCGAACATGCGGCAGATTCGCATGTCGATCGCAACACTGACGGATCCCGTCTCTGAGCAGTTCCCCAGCAGCCTTCAGGAGCTGAGACTTGGGTCGGAATACGAGTCCTGCCCAGTCGGCGAGGTGGCATATGTGTATGATCCTCGTACCGGCCAGGTCTCGTGTCCCCACACAGGACACTCCTCCCACTAGCCCCGGTTTCCAGATCATCATGAAGCGCATCCTGATTGCAAACCGAGGCGAAATCGCCTGCCGTGTGATTCGAGCCTGTCGAGAACTCGGCATCGAATCGGTCGCCGTCTACTCAAGGGCGGACAAGGACAGCCGGCATGTGCACATGGCTGACCAAGCGATCTGCATCGGCGAGGGCTCGAACGCTGACAGCTATCTCAACTTGGCCAACGTTTTGATGGCCTGCGAGATCAGCGGCGCCGAAGCAGTCCACCCCGGATACGGCTATTTCGCTGAGCGGGCACGATTCGCCGAGGCGCTCAACGAAATCGGTGCAAAGTTTATTGGACCCACTGTAGAAGTGATCAACTCGATGGGTGATAAGGCTCTGGCTAAGCAGGCGGCGATAGACGCCGGCTGCCCGGTGGTCCCCGGATCGCCAGCCGTCGTTCCTACGGAAGAGGAGGCACTTGTTGAGGCGAATCGGATCGGCTTCCCCGTGCTGCTGAAGGCTGTGGCTGGCGGCGGCGGTAGAGGAATTCGCCGCGTAGACACACCAGAAGAGATTTCAAAGCTTTGGCAGACCGCACAAGCTGAGGCGCAGGCGAGCTTCGGCAGTGGTGAGATGCTTGTCGAGAAATGCGTAGTCGAACCGCGGCACGTTGAAATTCAGATCCTAGCGGATGAGCACGGCAACGTGATCCATCTGGGTGAGCGCGAATGCTCGATCCAGAACCTCCGCCACCAGAAGCTGGTCGAAGAGGCCCCTTCCGCCGTGCTTTCAGAGAAGGTTAGAAAGGCGATGGGCGATGCAGCTGTCAGTGTTGCCAAGTCTGTCGGCTACTCCAGCGCAGGCACCGTGGAGTTCCTGTACGACGACAAGACTGAGGAGTTCTACTTCCTGGAGATGAATACTCGAATCCAGGTCGAGCACCCTGTCACAGAGGCGATCACCGGCGTTGATCTCGTTCAGCAGCAGATTCTTGTTGCTTGCGGCGAGAAGCTGCCGTGGAAGCAGGAGGACATCAACCTCAGCGGCCACGCGATCGAAGCCAGAGTGACCGCCCAGAACCCAGCTGAAGACTTCGCACCAAGCTGCGGGACGATCACACGCTGGAATCCCCCAGGGTTCGGCGGGGTGCGTGTCGACACCTATGTTTACGCAGGCATGGACGTCACACCGTTCTACGATCCGATGATCGCGAAGCTGATCGTTACCGGCACGGATCGTGCTGACGCGGTCAAGCGGCTGCAGATTGCGCTTCACGAATTTGATGTCCAGGGCATCAAGACGAACATTCCGTTCCTCCGCACTCTCTGCGCCCACAAAGATTACGTCTCTGGTGATGTGAACACGGCGTTCGTGCCGAAGTTCATGATGGAATACAAGGTCAATGGCGACAGCTAAGCCGACATCACGCCGCGCAGCCCGTGAGGCTGCGCTCAGGGCGATCTACTCCTCGATTATCGGCGGTGATGAGCCTTCGAAGATGATCGATGACTACGCAGCAGATCTGAGCCTTGATGCAGCGAGCAAAGGATTTGCCAAGGCGCTTGCTGATGCGGCCTGGGATCAGCGCAAGGATCTTGAACGCACGGTTGAGCCTTACCTCAAAGAGGGCTGGACTCTCAAGCGGATCGCTGTCGTTGACCGCGCTGTCTTGGCGCTTGCCGCGGCTGAGCTTGAGTCTTTCCCAGACATCTCGCCCAGCGTCACAATTTCCGAAGCCGTCCGAATCGCCCGCAAGTACGGTTCAGTTGAAGGCAGCAGGTTTGTAAACGGTGTTCTCGGGTCGCTGCTTCCCAACACGGATAAGGCCAATTGGAGCCCGACAGGTGACTCTGATCCTGTCTTCGAGAAGGAAGAGAGCCAGCCTGAACCGCGAGAAGAGATGATCGAAGAGGGCACGCCGGAGCATGACGAAGTGCTCAAGGCGTCCACCTGGGTCATCAAGTCAGAGGGCTAACGCCGCCCAATGCCCGGCCAGGGCAGCGCGACTCGGGTACTTTCTCGCCTGCCAATCATGCAGAAGATCCGCAACATCGGAATAATCGCGCACGTCGACCACGGGAAGACGACCCTGGTGGACGCCATTTTCCGCCAGGCCGGACTCTTCAGATCCAACGAAGACGTGAAAGATCGCGTCATGGACAGCAATGACCTTGAGCGCGAGAGGGGCATCACCATCCTCTCCAAAGTTGCCAGCTGCACCTACAAGGGCACGAAGATCAACATCGTTGATACGCCTGGCCACGCTGACTTCGGCGGTGAGGTCGAGCGCGTGCTCAGCATGGTTGACGGCGTTCTCCTGATCATCGACGCCTGCGAAGGTCCGAAGCCACAGACACGCTTCGTCCTCAAGAAGGCCCTCGACAACGGCCTTGCCGTCTGCGTTTTCATCAATAAGATCGACCGCGAGGGCGCTCGTCCAGCAGAGGCATACGACGAAACACTGGACCTGTTCATCGACTTAGGCGCCGATGAAGAAGCCCTCGATTTCCCGGTGCTGTATGGCAGCGGTGTCGGCGGCTTTGCCCGAATATCTCCCGACGGCGAGGAGCAGGATTTAGCGCATCTCTTCGAGATGATTATGGAGTCGATCCCTGTGCCGAAGGTGCAGGAAGAAGGCACTTCACAGCTGCAGATCAACTGCCTCGACTACAGCGACTACCTCGGCCGAATGTTCGGCGGCAAGCTTCTGCGCGGCACCGTGCGGATCGGCGACCGGATGACGCTCTACCGCAGCGGAGAGCAGACCAGCTTCAACGTCACCAAGCTCTGGATCTACGAAGGCCTCGCTATGAAGGATGTGGAAGAGGTCCATGCGGGCGAAATCGCGATGCTCTCTGGGCTGGATGATGTGCTCATCAGCGACACCGTCTGTGACGCAAGCTTTGTTGAGCCGCTGCCGAGGATCGAAGTCGAGCCAAGCACGATCTCAATGCAGTTTTACGCGAACAACTCTCCACTCGCCGGCAAGGACGGCGGCAAGTTCCTGACGATTCACAAGATCCGTGAGCGGATCGAGAAGGAGGAGAAAGTGAGCGTCAGCCTGGAGATCGATCGAGGGACTGAGTCGGACACGATTAAGGTTCGAGCCCGCGGCGAGATGCAGCTCAGCGTCCTAATCGAGACGATGCGGCGCGAAGGTTATGAAATGGCCATTGCCCGCCCGCAAGTGATCTATAAAGAGAACGAGCGAGGCAGGCTGGAGCCGATCGAGCAGCTGACCTGCGAGGTTCCAGATGATGGTGTCGGTGGAGTCCTCGAAGAGCTGAGCCGACGAAAGGGCGAGGTCCAGGATATGGTCTCCCTAGGTGGCGGCAGAACGAAGGTGGTCTGCTCAATCCCAACACGCGGCCTGATCGGTCTTCGGTCGGTCTTCTTGACGCTCACACGAGGCCAGGGCATCATGGCGACGATCTTTGAAGGCTACGAAGCTGCCCGAGGTGCGATTGAGAGCCGATCCCAGGGCTCCCTGATCTCCAAGGCATTTGGAAAGATCACGCGGTATGCCTACGAGGATGTCCAGGAGCGAGGAACACTGTTCTTCCCGGTCGGCACTGACGTGTACGATGGAATGGTCGTGGGCGCCAACGCCAGAGACGACGACATGATCGTCAACATCTCCAAGACCAAGGCGGCGAATAACATGCGATCTGCGACTTCGGAGTCGACGATCCCGCTCGATACTCACCGGGAGTTCTCGCTGGAAGAGGCTCTGAGCTGGCTTCGTGACGACGAGCTGCTGGAGGCTACGCCCAAGCAGCTTCGCTTCCGCAAGAAGGTTCTGGATCACTCAGAGCGAAGAGTTTCTGAGCGCCGCGGCGTCCAGGTCTGATCTGAGATTCGCTAGGCCTGCGGGTCGGCAGCAGCATCGCTTGGCGTGAGGCCATCTCGATGAGAGTGAAATACCCGCAAGACGTGGACAGTTCGCTTAGCCTCATTGACGTGGAAGATCACGCGATGAGAGTAGTGGATGACCTGTCGTAATTCAATTGAGAAGTGGGTCTGTTCAGGGATCACGCTGTATCGCTCGGGCATCTCTGACAGCCCGCCAATGGCGGATTCTAATTCGTCCAGCCACTTTGCTGCTGCAGCAGGCTCTTTGCGATCAACTTTGATGAACTCCGCGTAGGCCCGCGCGTCTTCCTTCGCCGTCTGCTCAACGATGACGTCATAAGTCGAGCTCAGATCGAATCTCCCCAAGAGCTCCCCGCGCTGGCTGCCCTGCACCAGAGTTCATGCTCTCAATCCCCTCATTGACGGCCTTGATAAAACGGGCCTCCTCTGCTGCATCCGCCATCTCCTGATAACTTTTGGCATCGATCAGCACACACTCTGGCTTCCCGTTGACGGTGAGAACTTCTGGTTGGCCCGTCTTCTTGATGCGCGAAACGTAGCTCTTGTAGTTCCGCACGAAGTCCGTAATCGGATTGATTCTGTCCAGCTTGATCATTGCAGGCCTGATGCATAGAATATACCATTGAATTCTATGAACCCCAGTATCGACCATGCCCCTGGGCGAGCTGGAGTCCTGTTGATCACGCTCATTTGAAGGAGGTTCCCGGATAGAATTGCCGCATGGTCCTCGTGATCGACAATTACGACAGCTTCACGTACAACCTGGTGCAGTACCTGGGTGAGTGCGGAGCTGAGATCGTTGTGCACCGCAACGACGAGATCACGCTTGAGCAGATTGAGGACCTCAAGCCGGACGGGATCATTTTGAGCCCCGGCCCCTGCACTCCCAAGGAGTCAGGTGTCTGCCTGGATGTGCTTCGCAGCGCTATGGCAGAAGGATCAGCTTTGAACAGTCGCAGGACCCCGATCATGGGCGTCTGCCTGGGACACCAGGCGATCGGATACACCGCAGGCGGCACGGTCAGCTCAAGCAGCCGAATCATGCATGGCAAGGTCTCCGAGATCGAGCACGACGGCAAGACGCTGTTCGCTGGCCTGCCGAACCCGCTGACCGTCACGAGATATCACAGCCTCGCAGTGCTGGAAGAGGGCTTTCCGGACTGCCTTGAGATCACGTCACGCGCCAAAGATGACGGCGAGATCATGGGATTGAGGCACAAGAGCCTGCCCATTGAGGGAGTGCAGTTCCACCCCGAATCGATCCTTACTGATCAGGGGATGGAGATGATTCGGGCGTT
>JALGYA010000241.1 GCA_029824475.1 Fimbriimonadia bacterium
TAATCCTGGCCATCATCGTGATTCCTCGTCATCGTCATTAGAGTGGAGAGGATCCGCATCACATGATCGCGGTGGGTAAGTTGAGAAGATGTCGTTCCTAAACCCCGTCCCGGAGGATCAGCTCCCACCCGAGCAGCGAGTGCTAGATCAGGACAACATCATCCAGGTCCACCGGGTGAACCCGGCGGTGATGCGGCAGCACTACGACCTGTACGTCCAGCTGATGCACAAGGCCAGCCCACTAACCAGAGTTCAGCGGGAGATGGTGGCCGTGGTCGTGTCAGGGCTGAATGAGTGCCACTACTGACTCCACCATCACGCGCGGGGTCTCCGCGCTCTGCTGGAACGAGATGGGATGAGCGGGTCAGAAGCCACGCAACTGGCCGGTCAGCTTTCCACCAATTGGTTAGATGCTGATCTGCGTGCGGCCGACAAGGCCATCCTCGAGTACTCCGCAAAGCTGACCCTCACACCAGGCTCGATAGCGGAAGACGACGTTGAGAGGCTTCGCATGCACGGCCTCAACGACCGCGCAATCCACGACCTTGCCTGCATCGTCGGCTACTTCGCGTTTGTGAACCGTGTTGCTGACGGATTGGGGGTGGAGCTGGAGGCCTAGATAGCCTTCAGAATCACCCTGCTTGCGTTGTGGCCCGGAGCGCCCGTCACACCTCCGCCCGGATGGGCGGCGGAGCCAGCTACGAACAGATTCCGCACCGGAGTCTTATGCCCTGACCAGCCTGACACCGGCCGCATGAACGCGAGTTGATTCAGGTTCATGGAGCCTTGGAAGATATTCCCGCCCGTCAGACCAAAAATGCTCTCGATATCCGCTGGCGTCAACAGCTCAAAGTTCTCTACTGAGTTACGGAAGTTCGGCGCGAACTCAGTCAACACGTCGATGATACGATTGGCAAACTTGGGCTTCTCATCAGCCCAATCCGCCCCCTTGAGCGAGTACGAAGCGTACTGACAGAAGATCGACATCACATGCCTCCCCGCAGGCGCCATCGTGTCGTCGACGGCAGACTGAATCGTGCATTCCAGCATCGGATTCTGCGAATACCAGCCGTATTTGCAGTCGTCGAACGCCCGCTCCAAGTACTCGACCGTCGGTGAGATGTGAATCGTGCCCTTATGCTGCGGCCCGACCGTCTTACCCGGGGCAGCGATGAAGTCCGGCAGCTCGTTCAGCACCAGGTTCATCTTCGCGGTGGAGGACTTGTAGTCGATATTCTTGACCGCCGCTAGGAACTCCTCAGGCAGCTGATCCGGCTCCATGAGTCGCTCGAAAGTCATGTGCGCATCGACTGTGGTGACCACGCACTTGGCCTTGAATTCGTCGCCATTTTCCAGCACGACACCAGTCGCCTCTCCATGCGCAGTCAGAATCTGGGCGACAGAAGCGTCGGTCTTGATCTCCACGCCAAGGGATTCACAGGACGCGGCGATCGCATTGCTCAGCCCGCCCATCCCGCCCCGAACATACGCCCACACACCACGGGCCCCATCGGTCTCCCCAAGCACGTGGTGGAGCAGCACGTAAGCCGTCCCAGGTGAATAAGGGCCAGCCATTGCGCCGATCACGCCGTCGGTGACCAGCGTCGATTTCAGCTCCTCAGATTCGAACCACCGGTCTAGCAGGTCAGCCGCAGACAGAGTGAAAATATCCGCCGCGTCCTGAAGGAATGCGGGCCCTAGCTTCTTGGCCTCCAGCCCCATCTTGCCCATGGTGATCATGTCTGCGAGGCTGCCGTTCAGGGGATCCGGCGGAGGGCTCGCCCAAGTCGGCTCCACAAACTGTACGATCCGCTCCAGCATCGCCTCGTACTTAGGAAATGCTTCAGCGTCCTTCTCAGAGAACTTCGCGATCTCCTTCTGATTCTCAACAAGGTCCGATCCGAGCATCAAATAGCTGCCATCGGGAAACGGCGAGAAGCTCGCCGGCTGGCGAGGAATGAACTCCAGACCAAACGATTTCAGCTTCAAATCGCTGATGATCTCCGGGCGGAACAGCGAGTTGACATACGAGGCACGAGAGAACTTGAAGCCAGGAAAAATCTCCTCAGTTACAGCGGCCCCGCCCAGCAGATGCCTGCGCTCCAGCACAAGCACCTTCTTCCCTGCGTTTGCCAGATAGGCCGCGCACACCAGCCCGTTGTGGCCAGCTCCTATGATGATGGCGTCGTAGAGCAACTCAGTTTCACCTGCAACAGATTGTCATATTTGCTGTCGCGATGACACACCAGAAAGACGGGCCCTCAAAGTCCCCCTATGATCAGGGCTTCTCAAGTAGCCTTGCATACGCTCATGGTTCTCTCCACGCTCGTCGCACTTGCAGCGCTCCCCACTGCCCAAGACCCAGTCAAGCCAGTTCGTTCTGAGCTGGTTCAGCCGATCCGCAACGCAAGCTTCAACAAGGGAGGAAAAGCTAAAAAGCGTGTCCAAGGCGGAAACCCGCGACAGCTCAACGGCTATCTCGTTTTTGACGGCGCACTTGACGGAAATCGTCAGGTCGATCCGCAGATCGCGGTCGGCGGCGGCTACGTGTTCCACGGCACAAACAGCGGATTCACGATCTACGACAAAGAGGGCAACTACGTGGACGGCGTGCCGCAGAGTGAATTCAACGGCGGCATCGACCCGAAGATGTTCTTCGACGTCAACAACCGCGTCTTCGGCTTCGACCTCTGGAACCCGTGGGACAAGGAGAAACTGAAGCCGGTCAACATCTCGATCAGCGAGACAGATGACCCGCGCGGCGCATGGAACACCTATCCCGTCCCAGCTCCCGGCGGCGTCGATGGCGGAGCGATTGGGCACAGCAAGAAGTGGCTCGGCTACTCCTTCCCTGGCGGCGATGACAAGACGTTCGTGATGAAGATGGAAGACGTCATCGCCGGAGAGCCAGCGACGGCCTACCACTTCAAAGGCACGCTCGGACTGCCTGCGTTCAACCAGGACGAAAGCGACGATCTGATCTTCGTAAGCTTCCCCGGCAAGGACATCCTGATCACGACTGTTGGTGCCGGCGCAGATGGCACGCCGGTTGTGACGAAGACGGTCAAAGCACCGCACGGGATCAAGTACTTCGGCTGGCCGCCCAGCTCGCCGATGAAGGGCACCGACAAGAAGACTGCCTCAGGCGACCGACGACCTAAAAACCTCGTTGTACAGAACGGCTGCATCTGGTTCTCACACACTGTGAATGTTGAAGGCCGAGCAGGCGTCCAGTGGCACCAGGTCAAGCTAGACGGCACGTTCGTCCAGAGCGGCCGGGTCGCTCACAAAGTCAACAGCTTCATCGAGACGACCATCGGTGTCAACAAGAACGAAGATGTCGTTGTCGGCTTCCAGGAGACCGGTCCAGAGATGTTCATCTCCGCCCGATTCGGCTGGCGCAAGTCGGGTGACGGCGAAGGCCTCCTGCGACGCACAGTCAAATTCGGCGAAGGTGTCGCCGCCACAGAAGGCGGCGCGTGGGGCGACTACAGCGGAACCTGTGTTGACGGCGACAACCTGACCGATATCTGGACTGTACAGAGCGTCGCGAACGAAAAAGGCCGTGGCAGCATGGTCATTGCAAAGATCCCGTTCTAGACGACGCAGGCTCTCGCGCGCTGGCGTTCGTTTGAGTGATTCCGGGTGATAGACTCACGGCAACTCTGATGAGGGTCGTCTTTTTTCGCATCCTGGTCTTGGCGTTGACACTCGCGTCCTTCAGCTCTCTAACGGCAGTGGGGCAGCAGTCTTACGCACGGACAGAATTGCCTCCGTTGCTCCAATTCTTGGATGGTCGCGAGGTGAATTCGCCTCAGGACTGGAAGGACCGCAAGAAAGAGATTCGCTCACTTCTCCAGAAGTACTTCACCGGCACATTCCCTCCTGAAACGCCACACATTGTCAGTTCAATCGTCGTTTCTGATGAATCGCAGGAAGACGGTTCTCGGCGAAGACGAATCCGCGTCACCTGGTCGACACCGAATGAGGCATCGTTCGAAATGGCCCTCTGGACGCCGGAGTGAGAGGGTCCATTCCCGCTCCTCTTGACTGCTCCAAAGGACTACCAATTGCTCTGGGCA
>JALGYA010000039.1 GCA_029824475.1 Fimbriimonadia bacterium
ATTTGACCTTCGCTCCTCCGCTCAGCATGGTGAGCACCAGCTTTGCCGAGGTGATCCTGTGCCCTTGTGGCACGACCAGATCGAGCGCCGTGTGTCGGATCAGGATGACGCGATCCGGGCCGCCTTCCAAGGCGAGGGATCGACCGTAGTTCAGATAGGGATTCTCTCTTGAGAGGAATGTGTCAGACACGGGAGATCGCGACGACGCGAAGTCAGGTGTCTGGGCCAAGCCCAATCCGATCAGAGCAGCGAGCATGCGCGTATTGTAGCCTCTGGAAGTTAGGACTTACGAGCGGCGTAATGGATACGGTCACTTCGTCCGTCTGGCGGATCGAGCGTGTAGCTGTCGAAGGCGTGAATCTCATCGAAACCGGCCTTGTCGAGGCCCTCGATGATCTCCTGCTCCGAGTGAGCGCGCTGAACGTGGGTCTCTTCAATCAGCTCTTTGCCACGCCAGAACTTCATGTGGACCCGCACGATCTTCGTGTCTGAGTTGTAGTCAGCCTTCCATTTGTAGCGGATCTTGCTCGCTTTGCGGAGGTCTTCCTGATCGAACATCTGCTGCTCAAACGCATAGGCTGTATTGACGTCAAAGATGAACCAGCCGCCCGGCTTGATGTGAGCCCCTACCCTCTCGATTGCCATGTGGAGCCGGTCCAGATCAGTGATGTAGTTCAGGCTGTCGAAGAACGAATACGCCCCGTCAAACTTCCTGCCAAGGTCGAGCTCTGCTGCATCGGCAACGGTGTATTCGATGTCCGATTCGCTCTCTTCTGACTTCCGGATCGCCTCAGCAATCATCTTCTCTGAAAGATCAAACCCGGTGATTTCGAAGCCGTCTTTGGCAAAGAGCTCTGCGGCACTTCCCGTCCCGCAGCAGACATCGAGAAGGTCATCGGGATCAGTGCCGACATGCGCAAAGAGAAGCCGGCAGTACCCAACCCACATGTCATACGGGATGCCCGACATGAGCACGTCGTAGTGACTGGCGATCGGTCCGAAGCTCTCCATCAGGCCTTCTGCTTTTTCTGCGCTCTGGACCGGATGATGATGGCGACCGAGTTGAGCAGCAGCAGCGCTGCCAGCAGCACAAGCGAACCAGCGGCAGCGGCCTGCTGGAATTCTTCCTGCGGACGTCGCGCCCAGTCGAAGATCTGGAGTGGGAGGACCGTGTAGTCATCACCCAGGCTCTCTGGCATGAACGTGACGAAGCCGACCGCGCCGACGACAATCAGCGGGGCAACCTCACCGATCGCCCTCGATACCGAGAGGATCAGACCCGTGAGGATGCCTGGCAGCGCTGCAGGAATCACGGTCTTGATTATCATCTGCCACCGTGTGGCACCCAGCGCGAGCGCGCCTTCACGCATGGTGTTGGGGACAGCCTTGAGCGCTTCTCTGGAGACCAGAATCACCATTGGCAGGACAAGCAGCGTCATCGTCAAGCCGCCAACCAAGATCCCGTTGCCCATCCCCAACATCGTTGAGAAGACCGCCAGCCCGAGCAGGCCGTAGATGATCGATGGCACACCACTCAGGTTAGCAATGTTGATCTCGATGATGTCAGTGAGCTTGTTCCTCTTGTACGAGAACTCCTCGAGGTAGATCGCAGAACCGACTCCGATCGGCACAGAGATCAGGATGGTGAGTCCGATGATCCAGGCGCTTCCCGCCAAGGCTGGCAGTATTCCAGCCTTTTCAGGGAACAGCTCACTCGCCTTGCCTTTCAGGAACTGCAGATCCACCCTGTCCGCTCCGTCACTGAAAATCTTCACGAGGACACAGACGAGAATCACCGCAGCGAGCAGGGCAGCAAAGCTGCAGATCCATTTGAACGCTGCGTCCTTGCGCTGACGTCCCCGGCTATGAGGAGTGGTTCCCGCCGTGAAGCTGAGCTGGCTCACGAGTACACCTTCCTAAACTTCTTGACCACACGGTGGGCAAGGATATTCATGAAGAACGTCATCAGGAACAGCGCTGCGCCGACCGCAAAGATCGTCTGGTACTCCGCAGTGCCGCGAGCCGCATCGCCGCTGCTGACGTTGACGATATAGGCGGTCATCGTCTGGATGTCTTCGCCCGGGTTCATCGTGAGGTTTGGCGTCTGACCAGCAGCAAGAGTGACAGCCATCGTCTCACCGATGGCTCGGGAGAGAGCGAGGATGAAGCTCGCCATGATTCCGCTGAGTCCGGCTGGGATCACGATCTTTTTGATCACTTCAAACTTGGTCGAGCCGATTCCATACGCGCCTTCTCTCAGCGGCTTGGGGACAGCTGCCAGCGCGTCTTCGCACAGAGAGGAGACGAGTGGCAGGGTCATGATGCCGACGACGATCGCGCCAGCTGCAGCGTTGAACGGCTTCACATCCCAGCCCATGTTTCGCAGCAGCGGAGTGATGAAGAACAGCCCGAGGTAGCCGTAGACGACCGTTGGGACTCCGGCAAGTATTTCGAGTGTCGGCTTGAGGATCCCACGCACCTTCTCCGACGCGTACTCGCTGAGATAGACAGCTGTCATCAGCCCGAGCGGAAGGGCGATCAGCCCCGACCCGAGTGTGATCAAGAGAGTGCCGCTCAGCAGGGGAAGAACGCCGTACTTGGGTGGATCGGCCTTCGGCTCCCATTTCTGGCCGGTGAAGAAGTCACCGATTCTGCTGAACACCGATACCCCCTGCTCAGACGTAAAAAACGTCCACGCCTCGGTGAAGAGAACGTAGATGATCCCGGCTGTTGTGATGATTGAGACAAGCGCGAACAGGAAGCTCGCCGACTTTGCCAACCACTCACTGGTGCTGGCGGCGGAGAGCCTCCTGTTGAACGACGGCCTGCCATCCTTGGCTGGAATGATTGAGTCCTCAGGCAAGTGTTTGAACTCTACTTGAGAATGGAGTCGAGCGGCTCGCCCGGCTCAGCGTCTTTGATCACACTTCCTGTGACTTTGTTGTGGATTCTTTCCAGTGCAAGGCCGTAAGTGCTCTTTGGCAGCGGAACATACTTGGCGGCCTCGACAGCAGCATCAGCATTATTGAGTGCGTAGTCGAGGAAACCAGCAACCTGCGGCTTGTCCAGCGCATCTGCTCGAACGTACATCAGCAGCGGTCGAGAAAGCGGGCTGTAAGTGCCGGACTGAATCGTCTCACTTGTCGGTTTGATCGGGCCAGAGCCTGAGTCAATGCCAAGAATCTTGATCTTGTCCTTGTTAGATTCGACGTAGGCAAAGCCGATATAACCGAGTGCGTTCTCGTCGCTCGAAACCCCCTGGATCAGCGCGTTGTACTCTGCAGACTGGCTGTAGTCCTGCCGAGTGTTCTCTGCGTCGCCGTTGACAGCCTCGTTGAAGTACTCATAGGTGCCGTGGGCGGAAGTCGGGCCGTACAGGTTGATCTCAGCGTTCGGAAAGCTGGGATCGACATCGCTCCAAAGAGAAACGGTCGAGTCTTTATCCCAGATCTTGTTGAGCTGCTCAACTGTCAGCGAGTCGACCCAGCTGTTTCCAGGGTTCACGATGACGGTCAGGCCGTCAAAGGCGATGGGAATCTCAATAAACTCGATGCCCTTTTCGCTCAGAGAGTCGATCTCGCCGTCTTTGATCGGTCGTGAGGCGTTGGAGATGTCCGTCTCCCCGGCGATAAACTTCTTGAAGCCAGCACCTGTTCCAGACGCCCCGACCGAGATTCTCAGCCGCGGAAACTCCTCCGCAACGAGCTCTGTCAGCGCCGCACCAATCGGATAGACCGTGCCGGAGCCGTCAATCTTCACGTCACCGCTGAGCGATGATCCTGCGCTGGATGAACTGCCATTGCCGCATCCACCTGCGAGGACTGCAGCTGCCGCAGCTGCCAGGAAATAGTTCGTCAGTTTCATTTTCGTCTCACTGGACGATTGAAGTTGTACAAGTCCTTTTTTAAGGCTTTGTTAAGACTTGGGCTTTTTCCACGACAGCGACCGCGCTGGCGATGCCTTTTTCGTGACTGATCGAGAGGTGAATTGAACTAGAATCAGGCAGAAAACCAGGTTTGACGTTCGGGATTGGTGCACCTGATTCGGCCCTTAATATTTCGGCGTCGTGCCACCTCACTAGTCCCGGGATCGCCTTGGCGAGCGCCTCTTTGGCAGCCCAGCGGCCAGCAACCTGCTCCGGGGTGGGGCAGAGCTCGATCTCTTTATCTGTGAGGATGCGGTGGACAAACTTGGGGTCCTTCATCGCTTCGCGGATGCGATCCACTTCCACAACGTCGATGCCGAGCCCGATGATCATTCTGCGTTCGCCTCCTGCAGCAGCTCAGCGATATCGACCAGTCTGATCTCCTCGTCGGTCTCCTGCTTAATTCCGGTGTCCAGCATGATTTTGCAGAACGGGCAGGCGGCTGCGACGGTTTTTGCACCGGTTGCCAGCAGCTCCTTTGTACGGACAGTGCTTGGGCGCTGGTCGATCGGCTCCTCCATCCACATTCGGCCGCCTCCGGCGCCGCAGCAGAGTGTCTTGTGGGCAGTGTGTTCCGGTTCAAGGAGTTCGGCTTCGACCGGCACGCCAGTCTCCAGTTCGTACATCACCTGACCCCGATCTCGGTCGTAGTCGGATCTTTGGCCCAGGAGCAGCCTTGGCGCCTGACTCTCGTTGTTGACTCGCGCCAAGTAGCAGGGGTCGTGATAGGTCACGCCCTCAGCGGAAGCTGAAACCAGCTGCTTCCTTCCGACAAGCTCAGCCAGGAGCTGCGTGTGATGGAGGACTTCGACATCGGCATCAAAGTCGCCGTACTCGTTCCTGAACGTGTTCAGGCAGTGAGGGCAGGCCGTGACGATTTTCTTGACCCCGTACTTTTTGAAAACCGATGAATTGGTATGTGCCTGCTCCTGGAAGGCGAATTCGTCGCCGATCCGTCTTGCAGGATCGCCTGTGCAGGCCTCTTCTGAGCCGAGACAGGCGTAGCTGACTCCAGCCTTATTGAGCAGCTTGGCAATCGCCTTGGTTGTTCGAACCGCAAGCGGATCGGTCGCTCCAGCACACCCGACCCAAAACAGATATTCAAAGTCTTCGGTGTTCCTGGCTAGAGGCACATCAAGCCCCTTCATCCAGTCCTGTCTGGCATGAGGCTGACCCCACGCGTGGCCGGTGCTGGCTGTCTGGCGCAGCACATCAGCCCCAGAACCGCTCAGCTTGCCTTCTGCAACCAGACTCCGACGGACATCAACGATGATGTCGACGTGGCGGATCATCGCTGGGCAGGCTTCGACGCATGCATTGCAGGTGGTGCAGGCCCACAGATTCTCTTCGCCGACGGCGTCTGCAAGAGGCTCACCTGTCGTAAGAGCACCAAAAACGGATGAGACGACGGTCTTGGGATTGAGCGACTTCCCTGCGCCGTATGCTGGGCAGACCTCGGTGCACCGGCCGCAGGTCATGCACGCGTCTAGCGACATCAGATGCCAGCGTGATAGATCGGTGGCTTCAGATGCCCCGATCTTTTCGGTCTCCTCGACCTCCTCCATCGTGATCTGCCTGAGGTGCCCCATCGGGCGATCCGGCGCCTTCGCCGCCGAGATCGTGGCGAGCACGATATGCTTGAGCTTCATGCGTGGAAGCATCGCGAAGAAGACCGCGACCAGAACCGCATGGAACCACCAGATCCCGATGTATCCAGCATCCGGCATCGAGCCCAAAACTTGAGAGAGGGCGTAGCCGACGGGAGCTGAGTTGTCCCAAGATTCCGGCGAATTCGCCATCCTCGCTCCCTCCAAAACGAACCCGGTCACAGTCAGGGCGATCAACAAACAAATCGCGGACCAGTCTGAAGGATCATGGGAAAGAACATCTCTGCCAGATTCAGCCTGCGCCTTCAGCATCTTCGCCCTGCGGACAGCCGCCCAGACCAGGCCGATCAGCAGAATCAAGCCCATAACATCAAACGTGAATTCATAGCCAAGGTAGTAGCCGCCCTTATGAAAATTGGGGATCCCCAGAACGTGCCCGTACTCAGCCACGCCCAGCAGAGTCGTCGCCAGCAGCAGCGCCATGAAGCCATAAAAGATCATCATGTGCATCGGCGCGCCGGACTTGGTTCGACTCGATTGAACCTTGCGCTGACCGAATATGAATGTTACAATCCCCTGCCATCCGAGCGGCTTCCAATCAATGGGGCGGCCCTTGTTCCATTGCCGCGATCGTTCGTAGATCTGCCAGACCATGTAGGCCAGGCTGGCGGCGATCATCACATAGAAGATGATCTTTTGAGGGCCCGTAATGTGGAGATACGACGTCCTTGTCGGTTCCATATCAGCTCAGTTTGCCACGAATGCGGCTAATCCGTCTTGGTGAAGGTGATCGGCGAGCCTGTTTCAGACTCCCAGAGGATCTCTTCTCCGCCATCAATAACCGCAAAGCTAAAGCGGCCATCCTTGTCAAGATCCTCGTTGAGAGGCTCGATAACGTCTTCTGAGGGTGTCAGATTCAGGTTGTCTCCTTCCAACAGCCACGAGCCTTCGATAACGTAGCCCGTCAGGCTCAGTTCGAATGTGCGATTTGATCCGTCAAGCTGGATTTTGAGGCCATTTCCGCCCATTTCCGACGCCAGGGGATCGGTCATCGTATCGGGCAAGCCTTCCTCGCCACCCTCACCGATACTGCCTTGCCAGGTTCCAATCAAGCCGCGTTCGGTGATGCTCATCGTCGCCATCAGCTCTTCCTCAGCCGTCGGGCCGGGCGGCTGCGAGCAGCCTGCCAGCAGCGCGGCAACGGTCAGTGAAATCAAGATCGGTCGCATGAACTTCATCTAGGTCCCCCGAGTATCGCCGAAAAGGTGGATATGAAGCCGGGGGCAGAGCCGCCAGCCTCTTTCGATGCAGATCGGAGCAAGCAGTTTTTCCTTCTCCAGAAGCGCGCTGCTCTCAACCCCCTCCGGCATAATCAGGATTCGGCTCGGATCGACGGTTGGAAGCGATTCCAGCAGAGAATCGATCTCACCCAGCACGCTCAAATCTGCCGGATCAACCACAAATTTGAGCTGCACAGGGTGGTTCTGAATCAGGTGCGAAAGCACAGACGGCTTGAGACGCGTCTTGTCGTGACGCTCGCTCCATCCGGGGCCAGCCTCTTCACCGGGTGTTGAGTTCGCCAGCTTTGGGCTGATCGACATCAGGTGGCAGTGGACATCCAGCGGCACCGTGCCCGCTGTTTCGATCGTGATCGTCTTGCCTTCTGCGGTCAGCCTGTGAGTGAGTTCTGTCACCGGCGCGAACAGCATCGGTTCGCCGCCTGTAATGACCACATGCTGGCAGTCGAGCTCACGGACCTTCTCAACGATCTCGGGCAGCTCCATCATCGGGCCTTCGGGCTTCCAACTGGAATAAGGAGTGTCACACCAGGCGCAACGAAGGTTGCAGCCGGAAACCCGAACAAAAACCGAGGGCGTCCCAGACCAGATGCCCTCACCCTGTATCGACTTGAAAATCTCCGTGATGCGCAGGGTGCTCATGGAGCCAAGTGCTCCAGCACGGGATCAAACTTTCCGAGGTCCTCGAAGGCCTTCTTCCTGATGAGGCAGGCATCGCAGTGGCCACACGCTTGCCCTAAACTATCAGGGTCGTAGCACGAGTGAGTTGCTGCGTAATCCACGCCGAGAGACAGCCCCTTCTCAATGATTTCCGGCTTGGTCATGTGGATCAGCGGGGCCTCGATGCTGATCGTGTCGCCTTCCACGCCCACCTTCGTTGCTTTGTTGGCGAGCGTTTGAAACGCCTCGACAAACTCAGGTCGGCAGTCCGGGTAGCCGCTGTAGTCAACAGCATTTACACCCACGTAGATCGCGTCCGCCCCCAAAACTTCTGCGTATCCAAGCGCCACGGAGAGCATGATTGTGTTCCGGGCAGGCACATAGGTGATCGGAATCCCCTCCTCCATCTCGCCATCGCTGCGGTCTTTCGGGACATCGATATCGTCGGTCAGGGCGCTTCCGCCAATGCTGCCCAGGTCCACAACGACCGTCTTGTGCTCCGCCGCACCCAGTGCAGATGCCACACGATCAGCCGCCTCAAGCTCCACTTTCTGCTTCTGGCCATAGTTCACACTGAGGCAATAGCAGGCGTAGCCCTGGCTCCTGGCGATCGCCAAACACGTCGCCGAATCCAATCCTCCGCTGAGCAGAACAACCGCCTTCTTCATCGGGCTCCAAGGTACCTGCTGGCGCGCGCAGGCCCTCTCTTATGGGCCAGGACTCCTGGTCTTTTTGGAGCAGCCCAATCCCAAGGGTAAAACCGGTCCATGAGCGGCACCAATCGCATCTATAACTTTTCAGCTGGACCGGCAGTGCTGCCTGAAGCAGTTCTGCAGCAGGCACAGGCTGAATTGACAAGCTGGCAGGGATGCGGAATCTCCGTCATGGAGATGAGCCACCGCTCAAAGCAGTTCACACAGATCATCGAAGAGGCCGAGGCGGACGCCCGCAGCCTTTACGGCATCCCGGACAACTACAAAGTTCTTTTCCTGCAGGGAGGAGCGAGCCTGCAGTTCACGATGGCTGCCATGAACCTGATGGGCGACGAAGCTGACTTCATCACCACCGGCTCCTGGGGAAGCAAAGCGATCGGCGCAGCAAAGCTCCAGGGCAAGGCAAATGCGATCTACTCCAGCAAGGAATTCGGCTTCGACCGATGCCCTGATCTCAGCACGCTCGACTACTCAGACACTGCCTCCTACGTCCACTTCACGATGAACGAGACGATCCAGGGCGTCGACTACGGCTATGACCCAGAAATCGGCCGAGAGCTCGTCTGCGATATGTCGTCCAACATCGGCTGTCGACCGTTCGATGTCAGCAAGTACGGCATGATCTACGCTGGCGCACAGAAGAACATCGGCCCGGCCGGCATGACGCTGGTGATCATCCGAGAAGACCTGCTGGAGAAGATTCCGGACGGCCTGCCGCCGATGCTCGACTACAAAGTCCACGCTGATGCAGGCTCCTGCTACAACACACCGGCTTGCTGGTCAATCTACATGGCTGGCCTGGTCTTCAAGCACTGGCTCAGCAAGGGCGGACTCAACGCCGTTCAGACACTAAATGCCGAGAAGGCTGATCTGCTTTACGGCACGATCGACGGCTCAAACGGCTTCTACCGAGGCCACGCTCAGAACGAATTCAGATCCACCATGAACGTGCCGTTCGTGATCACCAATGACGAGCTGACGGGCAAGTTCATTGCAGAAGCCAAGGCTGAAGGCCTGGTTGAGCTGAAGGGTCACCGATCCGTCGGCGGCTGCCGAGCCAGCATCTACAACGCGTTCCCGATTGCGGGCGTCGTCAAGCTGACTCAGTTCATGAAAGAGTTCGCTGCCAGCAACAGCTAGTCGGTTTCAAGCTTGCCGCCGAGGGCTGTGATTGCGGCGGCCGCATCATCGCTGGCGAGGCTAAGTAGATCCGCAAGAGGATCGAGCCTTGCCGGCGAATCTTCTGCCAGAGAATCGACCTGGTGGAAGGCGATCATCAGCTCCATGTGGGCCTCAATGATCGCGTCGATCATATCCAGCCGCGTGTTGTCCGCCATCGCATAATTCTGCTGAGCGAGACTGCTCTCAGGGATCGGCACGAGCTCAGCGAGGATGTCGCCTGCAGCGTCGATGTGGTCCTCAATCTCCGGCCAGGCGTCAAGCTCTTCACCCTGAATGACATCCTGCAGGTCCTTGGCGAGCACTCCAGCCTCGATGGTGGTCACTAGCGCACCGTCAAACTGAATTCTCCCTTGCCGCAGCTGCTGTTCGAGCTTGTCAGCAGGAGCAGTTGACTCCGCTGATGGATCCGGAGCATCGCCGCCTGAACCGCACCCTCCGATAAGGGCAGTAAGCAGAAGGAGCGGAAAGACTCGCATGAGGGCGGCGAGGTTACCTTTCGCTCCGAGGAAAAATGCATCACAATAACCGTCATGCTGACTGCGCTCATATCTGCGGCGATTCAAGACGCGCCCGACCCTCTGCTCCTGCCCATCGGCACCCCTGGCGAAGTCCAGGTCAGCGCTGGCTGGACAGACACCGCGACCGGCAAGCCCGCAGGGCTCGGTGAAATCGCTGCTGCTGCCAGCGACGTCAGATTCGTGCTCGTTGGAGAGAGCCACGACCAGCTGGGCCACCATAAGGCTCAGGCCGACGTGATTCAAGCCCTTGTGGATACCGGCAGGGACGTCACTGTGGGCTTTGAAATGTTCACCCGTGACAACCAGGGCTCACTGGGCGGATGGACGCTCGGCCGCTGGACCGAGGAGGAGTTCATCGAGAAATCGAGCTGGGAGACACAGTGGGGGTTTGAATACGCGGTCTATAAACCGATTTTTGATGTGGTCAAGCGGAATAGGCTGCCGATGAAGGCGCTCAACCTTCCCCGGGACTGGGTCAGACAGATCGGGCGAGAGGGGCCAGGCGTTCTTGATGCTGTACAGCGAAAGTGGGCGCCAGACATCTACCTCGGCAACAAAAACCACAAATCTATTTTCACCGCGATGATGGGCGGACACCCCATGACCGGCACACGCGGCGACAACATCTACGCAGCTCAGGTCTCGTGGGATGAGGGGATGGCCCAGTCTGCGGTCGACTTCATGGCTGAAAGAACGCATTCCAAGGCCGTTATGGTGATCGTCGTAGGCTCAGGGCACGTGATTTACGGCGAAAGCATCGCCTACAGGCTCAAAAGGAAGGGTCAAGACTCGCTCGTAACCACCTGCATCAACGCCGACGGGCCCAGATTAGTGAGCCGTGGGCTCGCTTCCTACGTCTATTCCACTCCACGGGCCCAGAGCTCCAGCGGCCAATGAGCCGCGCTGCTGGTAGAATGCGCCCCCAGAGGAACTTGCGAGTTTGATTCACGTCAACGTCAATCCGAACGAAACGATCGACAGCGCTTTGAAGCGCTTCAATCAGAAGATTCAGCAGAGCGGCCTGCTCCGAGAGGTAAAGGAACACGCTCACTACGAGAAGCCTAGCGAAAAGCGACGCCGTCAGAAGCGACGCCGACGCATCTAGGATTTCTCACATTTGGGAATGCCCGCACCTAATTGGTGCGTGATAATGTGTTATGGGCCTCTTCAAGACTCTGTCTGAAAGGCTGGCCGAAGCAGCAGAGGATCAGGGACGCTTTTCAGCAGCTCTGACCCTCTTTTTGCGTCTGGGCATGGCGGCTCTTTTAACCGCAGTCCTCGTCGTGCATCAGGACCTGGCGGTCCTCACACTCCCCTACCTGTTCGGTCTCTTTGCACTCTCATTCGGCGCTGGCGCTCTCCTGCACCAGACGCTGAAGAAGATGCCCGACTACGAGGCGATCGGCGCTAAAGCCGAGAAAGTCCTCTACATCTGCACGTTCCTTGGTGCCGGCGGCGCCCAATTGGTCGTCCGAGCTCATACGGGTGAAGGCCTGCCCGTCGAATTCCTGGCTTTCGCACCCCTCGCGGCCCAGGCCCTCCTGGCAGCCGTGATCATCGGAGCACCCATGTCAGTCATCGGAGTGACAGTGACAAGCCTGCTCCTCGGCATCGCCCGAGTGGTCCCGGTCGAAGTCCTTGCTCCAGCCTGGCTCTGTTCTGCTGCAGCTGCTAACCTGGTGAGCCCGCTCAAAAGACGTGCGCACCTTGTGAGGGCGGCGTTGATTCTTTCGGTTCTTCAAGCAGGTGCTGCGGTCGCCGTCGCATCGACGATGTACTCCAACGGACTCCACATCGCTGAAAGCGCTGTCTGGGGTGCGGTGGCAGCGATTATCGCTGCGTCAGTTTTCTGGCTTGGAACCGCCTTTATGGAGAAGCTCGTTGGGATCACCAGCGACTGGACGCTGCTTGAGCTCACCGGCCCCGACCACCCGCTGCTGCGCGAACTCGTGATGAGGGCACCTGGAACCTATGCCCACTCGGTGATGGTCGCCAACCTGAGTGAGGCCGCCGCCCGAGACATCGGCGCAAACCCGATCGCGTGCCGCGCAATGGCCCTCTTCCACGACATCGGCAAGACCGAACGCCCCAACAGCTTCATCGAAAACCAGACGGGCCACAACCCGCACGACGATCTTGCTCCCAGGGTCAGCTCCAAGATTATCCGTGGGCACGTAACACACGGCGTTGTGCTTGCAAAAGAGCACAAGCTCCCGGACATCCTCATTGACGGCATCACGCAGCACCACGGCACGTCTGTGATCGCGTGGTTCCTGCATAAGGAGTTGGAGCGATGCCCAGATGCGCATTCAAAGGACATTGAGTCTGATTTCCGGTACGCCGGGCCGAAGCCGCAGAGCCGAGAGGCGGCAATCCTCCACCTCGCAGATATGGTGGAGGCAGCCAGCAGAACCGCAAAGCCCGAGACAAAGTTCGAAGACCTGATCGACTCGATCGTTGAGGCGACACAGAGAGACGGCCAGCTTGACGAATGCGAGCTGACGTTCCGGGATCTCCTGGAGACGAAGCGGGCGTTCGCCCAGGTGCTGTCCGCCATGAGGCACGATCGCATCGAATACCCCGAAAAAGAAGAGGAGCAGCCTGCGGAAAATGAGTCCGACGATCACGATTCAGAACAGCTCGAAAAGGCGAATTCCAACTGATCGCATCCGGCGAGGCCTCACGAAGGCGCTTGAGATGCACGGGCTGACTGAAGGCGCAGTGAACGTTATTCTGATTAGGGACCCCGAGATGCAGGAGTTCAACAAGCTGCATCGCGGGATAGACGAACCAACAGACGTCCTCACCTTTCCTGCCCCAGGGTTTGCCATTGGTGAACTTGGGGATATCGCAATCTCTATGGATTTTGTCGAACGGGCAGCCAAGAAACGTCGAGTACCTCTTTCGGAAGAAGCAGCCTTCCTCGCTATCCACGGCGGATTGCATTTGGCTGGATTTGATGACATTACCGACGACCAGCGCCTGGAAATGCAGAGAGAAATGAACCGGGCAGCCATTGAAGTCGGGCTCACGCCCGAGCCAGAATGGACATCAATGCCGCACGGAGCTGACGATGCCTAAGAAAGATCCAGTGATGTCGTCGTTCAAGGCGGCGGTCAGCGGCCTTGTGCATACGTTCCGCAGCCAGCGGCACATGCGGATTCACCTTTTCGTTGCGCTGGTCACCGTCCTCGGTGCAGTGCTCCTTAATCTGCACATGAGGGAGATCCTGATCCTCCTCTTCATGATCACCTTTGTGCTGGTGGCAGAGATGTTCAACAGCGCGATCGAAGCCACCGTTGACCTGGTTTCACCGGGCTACCACCCGCAGGCGAAGTTCGCCAAGGACATAGCTGCGGGAGCGGTTCTGATCACCACGATCATGGCGATCATCGTCGGCTCGCTCATTGTGATCGGTGATGACCAGTGGGAGAGGCTCAAATTGAGCCTGACAGGCCAGACGTTTGGGCTCCCCTTCGTCGGTAGGCTCATCGCGGGCGGGTTCCTGGTTTTTCTGCTTGTCATCATTGGCAAAGGCTTGGGCGGGCACGGACGAATCATGCGCGGTGGCCTTGTCTCCGGTCACTCAGCTCTCGGCTTCTTCCTTGCAACCTCCGTCTTCTTCCTCACTGATTCAGTCCTCGCGGGTGCGATTACTGTGCTTCTGGCAATAATAATCGCTCAAAGTCGTTGGGAGGGGCGCATCCATTCTGTATTCGAATTGACCCTAGGAGCGGTTGTCGGAGTAGCACTTGGCCTCGTCATGTTCGTATTCATGCCAAAATAGGCAAGAAGCGCAACCTGCCGCTAATGAAGAGTGATCCTTTAGAAACCAAGCGGCGCTTGGCTGACACGAGACAGAGGTCGGGAATTGGAGCCATTGGCTACATTTCCATTGCCCTCATCCTAATTCCAATCGGAGTCTCTATCGTCTGGCTGACCGCCGCGCACCCGGATTCCGGCCCGTCGCCCAGCAGCCTTTTCGCTGCCGTGGGAGCGATGGTTGTTGTCGTCATCGTCAATGCACTGTTTGGGGCTTCCGCCACAGTCATCGATATCCTTCGCCCGATGCATCTCACCGTCCTAGAGGACGACGAGAAGGGTCAGGACAGGCTCGATGACATCATGGACCACCGCGGACATTACGCTGCGACATCAGAGCTGGGCGCCCTCTCGATGAGGGCTTGGCTGATTCTGCTCTGCATCCTTCCTGCGCGAGAGGCTGCAGGCTGGATGACTAGTTGGGGCTGGCTGCCGAACCCAGACACAATTGGCGCAATCCTAGCTGGCGCGATTCTTATCAGCATCCCAGTCTCGATTGTCAACATTCTCGTGGGAGAGCTGATTCCAAAAAGCCTGGCCTCCGTGCATCCCGTCAGGACTTCACTCACGCTGCACGGCTTCATCAAGCTCTTTGCGGTCGTCTTTGCGCTGCCGGCAAGAATCCTCCCTTCTTTAGCAGGGATCATCACCAAGCGGTTTGGCGCTGACCCCACCTTTGCGGTTGCCAATCAGGCTGAAGAGGAGATTAAAAACCTCGTAGACACGCTCGAAGAAGCAGGCGAAATCGAAGAGGACGAGGCAGAGCTTCTTGACCTGGTCTTTGAGTTCGGCGACACAGTTGCCCGAGAGGTCATGACGCCGCGAGTCGATATGACCAGCCTCCCGGCCGATGAACCGATTATCGACGCAGCCAAAACCGTTGTTGAGTCAGGCCATTCGCGTCTTCCGGTCTACGAAGAGACCGATGATCAGATCATCGGAATCGTCCACGCGAAGGACATCCTCAAGGCGATGACGCTGGAGCGGGACGAGGACACTCTCCGCTCTCTGACCCGGCCCACCATGGCCGTGCCGGAGAATAAAATCCTCCACGATCTGCTCAAAGAGATGCAGGCGTCGCGGCACCAGATGGTCGTCGTTCAGGACGAGTTTGGCGGAACAGCCGGCATCGTGACCATCGAGGACATCGTCGAAGAGGTATTCGGTGAAATCATCGACGAATACGATGAGGACGAGCCGACGATTATCCGGACCGGCGACGGCTGGAAAGTAGGCGGAAAGCTGAACCTAGACGACGTCAACGACGAGATCGGCACTCACCTTGAGAGCGGCCAATTCGACACGATCGGTGGATACGTCTTCGGGCTCTTTGGGCGTCAGCCACAACCAGGCGAAGAGATCACCGTAGAGGACACGAAGTTTGTCGTCATGGAGACCGACGGCAGAAGAATTCAGACGGTCGGCGTGGTGATGCTGGAGCGTGAGCTAGAAGCTCAGTCCGAAGAGTGACCAGCCAAGGCGCTCGTCTCTTCCTCTAGTCTGTGGATCTCAGACTCAAGGCGCTTCCTAGCCGCCTCAATCTCATCCTCTGAGGCATCCTTGGCCAAATAGATCGGGTCCCCAAAGATCATGTAGATTTTGGCGAACGGCTTTGGAATCTCATACTTGTCCCACGTCGGCAGATTCCAGCGTCGGCTGGCAGCGACTCCGGCAGGAATGAGCGCGGCTCCTGACTTGCGGGCCATCAGCATGATTCCGCCTTGTACGATGCCGCTCGGGCCACGCGGGCCATCGGGCGTAAACGCCATGATCGAGCCTTTTTTGAGGGCCCGAATCGCCTGTGCTGCGGCCTTAGCCCCGCCCTTGCCGGTGCTTCCTCGAATCGTATTGAAGCCAAACTTGCTGAAAATCTTGTTCTGCATCTCCCCGTCGCGGGACATGCTGATGAGGGTCCAGACACCCATGCCTCTGAAGAGAGTTGCTGCAGCGAAGGTCTTGCCGTGCCAGCCGGCGCAGATGCGGCCTCCCTCCATTTCCTGGACTCTGTCCCAACCTTCTGCATTGAAACGCAGTGTCATGCCGATCAGGCGGACAAGGCCATACACGATCTGGGGCATGAAATAGGGTCGGATTTTCCTCCAGAGTTTCTTCATTCGATCAGCCCCTTGGCTCGCGCGACGGACGCCGCGCCGTGCAGTCCATATGATTGTGACAGTTCTTTCAGCAGGCGGCCGCTGCGCACCTCGTCATGCTTCTCAAGAAGCAGAGCCAGGCTCAACAGCGCATCTGGTCGGCTCGGGTGGTCTGCTGGCAGCTTGAGGATCGATTCCAGCAGGAGGATGGCAGCCTCCGTATTCTCGGTCTTAAACTCTTCTGCTAGGCGGGCGGAGAGAGCTGGCGGAAGATCTCCCAGCGCACTCAGTTCCTGAAGCCGAAGCACCAGTTCAGCGGCAAGCTCTGCAGGTCCAGATTTGATTGTTTCGACAAGGGCCCTCGCCTCTGCCTCAGGATCATCCATGGCCTGCAGAGCTTCGAGCCGCTGCCGATGGGCTTCGATATCCTCCGGATGCTTCTTGAGGTGCTGCTCCGTGGCATGCAGACTCGCCGCGGGGCCACGCTCATTCATCTGCTCTAGAACTTCGTGTCCAAACTCGATGCTGGCGGCTTTAGGCGCCCTCAGAATCACGCTCAGCAGCAGGCCGGCAATGAAGCCGCCAAGATGAGCCCAAAACGCCGTGCCCCCTGCCATCTCACCGATCTTTATCACTCCGCCTATCGACTGTAGCACAGCCCAGACGACACCGATCACCCA
>JALGYA010000242.1 GCA_029824475.1 Fimbriimonadia bacterium
ACTGCAGCGCCTTCGTAAGCGTTGCGTGTCGCGATTCCGCGGCTCACGTCTCGGTCTCGGACGCCGATGACATCGCCAACTTTGCAGTTGTAGCTTGCGATGTTCACGATCTGGCCGTTCACGGTGATGTGCTTGTGGCTGACGAGCTGTCGAGCCTGTTCAATGCTTGCTGCGTAGCCGAGCCGGTAGACCTGAGTCTGGAGTCGGAACTCGAGAAGGCGCAGGAAGTTGAGTCCTGAGTTGCCTCTCATGTTCATTGCTCGGTCAAAAGTGCGGCGGAACTGCTTTTCAAGCATTCCGTAGTAGCGTCGAATGACCTGCTTGGCCAAAAGCTGCTCGCCGTACTCCGACATGCGCAGACCGCCTCGCTGGGAGTTGGGTCCGTGCTGTCCTGCCGGGTAGGGGCGCTTTGCGCTGGGGCACTTGGGTTTGCCCCAAAGATTAAAGCCGACTTTGCGGCAAATGTCTGATCTTCGTCCTCTGTATGTCGCCATGCTGTGTTGAGCCTTTTCCTGTTGGTTTCACGGGCGCGGGTGGTCCCGTGGGCGCGATCTGCAATTATTGCACGTCTCTCCCCTTAGTTCATCGATGCTCAGGCCTCCATAGGTCTGTTGAACCTGCGCAGGGCCCACCAGATGATGGCTGCAAAGGGAAGCCAGATGGGCGCGTACACCAGCAGCCTGATGCCCAGCGAGCCGAAGTACTTGCCTACGCTGGCCAGACCGGAGAAGCTCTCGTCCCATGTCTTGTCGATCCAGGCGTTGGCCTTGGGAGGCTCAACCTTGGCGACTGCCGGCGGCTCTTCGTCCTTCTGCGGCTTCAGGAGCGTCAGGTGGATGCTCGACATCTGGGCGAGTCTCTTGAGGGTCTTCTCCCGTGTCTCAAGGGCTTCGATCTCGGACCGGATGCTATTAAGCTTCTCGCGGACCTGAATGATTTCGGTCATGCCTTTAGCCGACTTCATCAGGATGCGGACCTGATCTTCTTCCGCCTTCATGGTTTTGGCGCGAGCTCCGAGGTCTGCGACTTCGAGGGTGACGTCGTCGCCCGAAGACGACTCGTTTTCGACATCGCCCAGACCTCGGACCTGCTCTAGTGCCATTTCGTACTTGTCTGCAGGGATGCGGATCGTCATGGTGGCGCGTGCTGTCTCTTCGCCAGTAGAGACGGAGGAGTCTTCGATGAAGCCCCCCTGGCCTCTGACGTAAGAGGAGATTGATGCGGCAGCGTCAGCTGGCGTCTCGCTGTAGACGGTGAAGGCGGCTCGTCGGACGACGAGTCGGTTCATCCATTCAGTCTTAGCAACTTCTCCGCTGCCGCCGACAGCTCCGTTTATGATCTCACGACCAGTGGCATTGCTGCTGAGCGTTCCTGGGTTGCCTCTAAAGCCACCCGTTACATCTTCAGAGTTCAATTCGAGTCCATTGACCGGAGACTTGCTAAAGGAAGCACCCGCATCCGCTGAGGGCTCGTACGCCCTTGTTTTTGTGGGGCCCCCGCCACCCAGCTGCTCAATCTCCGCCGCAGTCAAGTCTCGTGACATTGAGTTGCCCAGTTCTGCATCTTCGTATGCCGGATCCATCCTCGATATCGACATTCTTTGACCTTGGATGTCAGATTCACTAGCGATCTTCGCTTGACCGAAGACAGGGTAGAAGACAATCGCCAGAATCGCAACGGCAGCTGCAGCGGCAAAACTCTGAACCCAACGCCTCTGCCAGAAAATCGGCCGAGACGAACCGGAAGACGAAACCGTCTTCATAGCCTTCTCAAGACCCTCAGCCGCGATCACCTTCGCGGCAGCCCGGATGTCGTGGCTCAGAGCCTGGAGCTCTTCTGCCTCTTTCTTCAATTCAGGATCGGCCTCGATCGCCTGCTTTACCTGCTCGGCCTCAGCAGCGGAGAGTTCTCCGTCCAGATACGCTTTCAAATTATCTCGGATATTCATGACATCGCCCCCACGAGGGATTGGCGCAGGCTGCGGAACGCATGGTGCAGCCGTGATTTGACAGTGCCTTCCGGTATGCCGAGAACCCCGGCGATCTCGGCGTACTTAAGGCCTTCGATTTCGTGCATCAAAACCACGTCCCGGTGCTCCTGGCTCAGCTTGAGCAGAGCCTTGCGGAGTTCTTCGCGGTCTACGATGCTGTTGGTAGGATCGTTTCCTTTCACTTCAAGCCACTCTTCCAACGGCGCCGATTCCCGTCGGTTCTTCCTCGCCAGAGACATGCATTGGTTGTTGGCGATGCCAAGCAGCCAGGCTCTCAGCGTGGAGTCACCCCGGAAGCGCCGGATTGACTTCTGCATGACTACGAATGTCTCCTGCGCTGCATCCTGCCCGAGATCACGTCCTACGCGTCGCATGCAGAAGCTGCATACCGCGTCGTAATGTGCTCGAACTATCTCACAGAGGGCGTTTGAGTCACCCTTCTGTGCGCGGGAGATAAGGTCATTCATAGGCGCACTGTCTGATGCCTAAGTGTCGAGGAGGCCTGAAAGCGTTCAGTCTTTTTTTACGCCTGGGGTGAAGCAGGCATTTCAGACAGGCTTCCCCGGATCGTCATATCAGTGTAGTGCATCCAGGCGAGCCTGAGACTGAAGAGCGCCAAGGCTCCGGCTCCCCCGACTTGGAGGATCGAGAGCAGCCCCGCACTTGTTGACATCGTGAGCTGCGCTGGAGGGGAGATGGCGATGCTGATGTTCATGACGACCAGCACCACCGAGCTGACCAGCTCGGTGTATCGGTGGAATCCCGTTCGCTCGATATCAGGATGCACTCTCGCCGGTGGGAGGATCGATGCGCCGTCTGCCTCGGGGCGCTCACGCATCCACTTGGCGATCGCCTTCTGGAACCTCATCGAGAGAACTCTGATTTCGTAGCCCTCAAAACCTGTTCTCAAGTTGATACGCAGCTCGATGTGTCCAGCGGAGGTGAGCACGAACACCCTGTTCAGGTCTTTTCCGGCTTCTGGTCGGGGTTTGAGGCGTTTGGGGAGGCTGGAGACTTCAGGCACATCCTTGGCCGCGATCTGAAATGAAGAAGTGAGGCCGCGGAAGACGAGCATGTCGTTCTCGATGGAGAGAAGACCGTCATCCAGTCCTGTCAGCACGCCTTCCTGGCGAAACTCGACACGGTGGGGGCAGGCGTTTTCACACTCGGCGTCCTCCATCATGAGGCTGAGTCCGCCGCCGGGATCGATGGCAGAGCTGAGCCTGGCGGAGAGGATGAGCAGGGCGGCTTGGGCCGCTGTATACATCCCAAGAGTGCGTGCCAACAGGATCGCCATCTCCTGATCTGGCGCCATCGGGCGAATTTCAAACAGCCAGTAGAGAAACGCTGTGATCGTGAAGACCCAGGCGGCACATCGCTGCCAGAGCCCATCCATTGCTCCTGGCCTGATCCTGGCGGTCTCCGGCTGGAGCTGCCATAGTGCGTGCCTGCTCGTCACGCGAACAAGGATACAGTCAGGCGCGCAATTCGTGCGGTCTTATGGCAGCATAGGGGCATGCTGACCGCCCTTGCTGCCGCTGCCGTTGTCAAAGCCGCCGCATTTCCGAACATTGTCCTGATCATTGCCGATGATCTGGGCTACGGAGACCTGAGCTGCACGGGCGGTGATATTCCCACGCCCCACATCGACTCGCTGGCATACGAAGGAGTGCGGCTGGACAGCTTCTACACAACGGCTTCGGTCTGTACTCCCAGCCGGTTTTCGATGATGACCGGCAAGTATCCGATGCGGGCTCAGGGTGGGCTTGGCGGTGTTCAGATGATTCTGGACAACAACCACAACTCGAACGGATTCCGGCCGGGTGAGGTGACGATCGGCGAGGCTCTGCAGGCTCGCGGCTACCGGACGGGATTGATGGGGAAGTGGCACTTGGGACATGGCTCGACAGCTGACCTTCCAACCCGGCATGGATTTGATGAGTTCTACGGAGCTTCTGGCGGATGCATCGATTACTATTTCCATCGCTATGGATTCCGGCCGGACTGGTACAGAGGCGAGAACCAGATCAAGGAAGAAGGCTACGCAACGCGGCTGTTGACTGATGAGAG
>JALGYA010000243.1 GCA_029824475.1 Fimbriimonadia bacterium
GGAATCCTTGACGGAGACGTCTACTGCGGAAGAGCGAGCCTGGGAGCACTAGACAAATATGCACTGTAAAGGATGTCCTGTCTCAGTGTGTAAACTATGTCCTGTCGCTGCACACATGGCGGGGGAGATTAAGAGAGGGGGCCGGCTCTCAGCCGGTGCGCGCGTTATGCGACAAGACCGCTCCCTACGGTCGCAGCCCCCTCCTGTCCTTCGGACATCCTCCCCCACCATTCGTGGGGGAGGAGCCAATCCCAAACCAAGAGTAAGAGCTTGTTTCGCCTGTGCGATGATTAGCACTCAGTCGGAGTCAATCAGAAAAGTGGAGACAACAAAAAGCACATTCGCAATCCTAGCAGGTGCAGTGCTCCTGGCTGGAATATGCGGTTGCAGGAGCACGGAGCAGCAGGCTGTGCTGCCTGAAAAACCCGTTCCTTCGAGCGAAGGTGCGCGTATGACACCACTTCGGCCCGATGCCAATCCAGGAGATGGCAGCGTCATCAACACGGCGATGGCCACGCTGCTTGATGATGACTGGGCTGGGCCGATTGACAAGAGTCAGAGCTGGTGCGTCGTCCTAGACTCAAAGTGGTCTCCCAGCGAACGGCCAACATTTGAGTCAGCTATCGAGAGGGTCATTGTCGAAGTAGAGGTCAAGGATATTTTCAGCCCGGAAGACGAAAGCGGAAAAGCAGATCGCATCCGTGCTGTGCTCGACTCGGTTGACACCGACGGCCAATCCTACGTTCCGCCAACCCTCGAGCCACTTTCACACCTCAGATTAATTGATGATCTGGTGGTTGTTGATGCTGAGGCCTCGTTCTTTGACTACAAGCCTGGGGATGATTTTGGCGACTCTGGCGGTGGGCGAACGGTCCTCACGTCGGGCCAGCTCGCGCCTCCGTCGTACTCGTTGGATGGCAGATACGCCGTCATTGAATTGGAGATGTCACCCTTTCGCCACAGCCGCAACACCAGCTGGATTCTGGAGCGAACGTACAATGAATGGCGCGTGATCTTTGTCCACGACTATGTCCAGACTTCGTGATAAAGGCGGCCCATCAGGAGTGATCACCCAGCTCTCGGCGTCAACTAGAAATATGAGACGGCATCGCAGGCCGCTGGCGAGCACTGCGTGCGCTGCAGCAGTGTTGATCGTTGGCTGCAGGGCCCCCGTGCCGGAGCGTGGTCAACCACAAGTCCAGCATGCTGCAGTCGTAGCGCCCGCCCGGGTTGAGGGGCTGCTGGATACCACCGATTCCGAGATCATCAATGCCGTGATGCAGTCTTACTATGACGAAGACGCCCACTACAGGTACAGCTACACCGAAGGCAAATACTTCGTGCTGAATCCAAAGTGGTCGAAATCGAGTCGCATCGATTTCTTTAAGGTGATGAAAGATGAAATCGAGGTCTGGAAGACCATTTCCTATATTCCATCCGTTAGGAAGCAAATCCAAATCAACTACCTTAGGGAAATCCCACTACTGATCCCTAAATCGCCGCACGCTGAGCCAGCGCCGCTCAATCCTCTGGACCAGCTCGCGCTGGATCCACACGTGATTCTTGATGACCGCAACCTTGCCCCAAGAGCGAGCAGGAACAGTGAGATCATCGATCCGAGAATCCAATCCCGTCGGGACATTCGGTTCGACGGCGAGATCGCAGCTCCCGGCTACTCACCGGACGGACGATTTGGATGTGTCGTGATGAGAAGAATTGTTGGGCTTCACCCTGAGATTGACACGCACATCCTAGAGCTAGTCGATGGAGCCTGGGTGCTCATTTACGCGAACACCGAATTTCACCTGTGATATAATCAACCCGCTGAGGGGCGCTGCGACCCTGAGGGGCCAGGCTCAGCACGATTTCAAGAACGGCGCTCGCGACCAAAGGTCGCGGGCGTCTTTTTCTTTAACCGCCTGCGGCAAAAAGAAGCGAAAATGAGTTCAATTGAGATGAAAACCGACGACTTCCTCGTTGCCGACTTGAGCCTCGCCGAATGGGGGCGCAAGGAGATCGCCATCGCCGAGACAGAGATGCCCGGCCTCATGGCGATCCGAAAGGAATTTGCAGCCAGCCAGCCGCTCAAAGGAGCGCGCATTGCAGGCTCGCTGCACATGACCATCCAGACAGCCGTCCTGATCGAGACGCTCAAAGCGCTCGGCGCAGACGTCCGCTGGGCGAGCTGCAACATCTACTCAACACAGGACCACGCTGCTGCGGCCATCGCAGAAGGCGGCACCCCGGTCTTCGCGTTCAAAGGCGAGACGCTGGACGAGTACTGGGAGTTCACGCACCGCATCTTCGAGTGGGAGGACGGCGGCACGCCTAACCTGATCCTCGACGACGGCGGCGATGCCAGCGTGCTCGTCATGCTCGGCGCGGATGCCGAGGAAGATCCGAGCGTCCTGGACAACCCATCCAGCGAAGAGGAGATTGCATTCTTTGCGGCTCTCAAAAAGCGGCTCGCCTCCAAGCCCGGCTTCTACGCGAACATCAAGAAGAACATCCAAGGCGTCAGCGAAGAGACCACCACCGGCGTCCACCGGCTCTACGCGCTGCAGAAGGAGGGCAAGCTGCCCTTCGCCGCCATGAACGTCAACGACAGCGTCACCAAGAGCAAGTTCGACAACCTCTACGGCTGCCGCGAATCGCTCGTCGATGGCATCAAGCGCGCGACCGACGTGATGATCGCCGGCAAGATCGCGGTCGTCTGCGGCTACGGCGATGTCGGCAAGGGCTGCGCTCAGGCGCTCAGCTCGCTCAGCGCTCAGGTCTGGGTGACCGAAATCGACCCGATCTGTGCCCTGCAGGCCGCCATGGAAGGCTTCAAGGTCGTCACGATGGACTACGCGGCGGACAAGGCCAACATCTTCGTCACGGCCACCGGCAACTACCACGTGATCGACGAAAAGCACCTGCTCGCGATGAAGGATCAGGCGATCGTCTGCAACATCGGCCACTTCGACAACGAGATCAACGTTGCCTCTCTGAGTGACTGCACTTGGGATGAGATCAAGCCTCAGGTGGACCACATAACCCTGCCGAGCGGCAACAAGATCATCCTGCTGGCTGGCGGACGGCTTGTTAATCTTGGCTGCGCCACGGGGCATCCCTCTTACGTGATGTCTTCGAGTTTTGCGAACCAGACTCTGGCGCAGATGGAGCTCTGGGAGAACGGCAAGGACTACGCCCCTGGCGTCTACGTCCTTCCGAAGACTCTGGACGAGAAGGTGGCGCGGCTTCAGCTGACGCCGCTGGATGCTGAGCTGACTGTTTTGTCTGACGAGCAGTCGGAGTACATCGGAATCCCTGTTGACGGCCCCTACAAAGCGGACCAGTACCGGTATTGATGGACATCAAGAACGCACTCAAGGAACAGAATCACGCTGCGCTGGCCATGCTGGCGCAGTGTGTAGAACTCTGCCCTGACGACCTGTGGATGGAGGAGCTGATCCAGGCCGATCCACCCGCCGGTTTCAAGAAGCCGGAGTGGCCTGCGGTGAACCGGACGTATTGGCGGATCGCGTTCCATGCTGCGATGTTTGGGCACCTCTACATGGAGCAGGAGGTCTCAGATTTCTCGCCTCCTCCAGAGCACCTGGAGCGGTTTACGGACCTCTGGACGACGGGTACGCCGGTGGACGAGCCGTTTGAGTTTCCTGCGGACACAGTGCCGCCATCTCAGGCGGACGTTTTGGGCTACATCAAGTGGATCGATGACCGAGTTGATTCAGTGATCGACGGACTCGATCTGGACCGCGAGGACTGCGGATTCCCGTGGTATCGCAACATCAGCAAGCTCTCGCACTCGATGCTGAGCTTCCGGCACGTTCAAGGCCACATCGGGCAGCTCTCCGAGCTGCTGATGTCGCGTGGGATTGACGTCGATTGGTCAGCCAAGGGCTGAATCGACTCGTCTTTAGCCGCGACGCTGTCACCGCCAAAGCCTACGGCCCCGAGCCCATCTTCCGACCCGTCCGTTTGCAGACCAGGTCTGCGAACGCGATCGAATCCTGATACTGCGTCCCTGTCACGTCAAGCGCG
>JALGYA010000244.1 GCA_029824475.1 Fimbriimonadia bacterium
CCCTCGTGCATCGAGCGTGTCTGTGAGCTGTGCGGGACGCTGAAGCTGACCGAGAGAGCAAACGGCTTGTCGCCAGGCACGCCCTCTAAGAACTCGGTCATCGCCTCACCCATGATCGGCGTGATGATCTCGTTCTCTGCCCGGTGATACGGCCTTGTGCTCGCGGTATCCGCGTCCTTGGGGAAGAACTTGGACCACCCATCGTGCCCCCACCAATAGTCGAACTTCTTTGACGCCTCACCGAAGAACGTGTAGTACTGCACGCCAAATTTGCCAATGAATCCCGTGTAGTAGCCCTCTTCTTGGAGCAGGGCCGGGTAGGTCTGCGACCACTGATCTTCGGTGAGCTGATAGCTCGATGTAAAGCCGACGCCGTGGACCCGCTCATGCTGGCCAGTTAGGAAAGAAACTCGACTTGGGGCACAGATTGGCTCAGCAATATACGTGTTGCTGAACCGCACCGACTGCTCAAGCAGGGCATCAACGTGAGGTGTCTGAACCCACGGATGCCCCATTCCGGAGAAGGTTCCATCTCGCTGGTCATCGCTAAGCAGGAAGATGATATTGGGAGCGGGAGCTGCGTCAGTTGGTTCAACAACCTTTGCATCAGACCCTGTAAGCAGAAGCAGGCCGCAGCCTGTTAACCCTGCGCACACGAAACCAGATTTCTTCATCCGAGATTCCCTCTTCGACGCCTCCAGGAGCACGATCGGGCCGGAGTGTATCACAGGGTTGCCCACTGGTAAAGTTTGAAGAGGCGGAGCAAATTGTCACACTCCAAGAATTCAGCACCAGCCCGAACAGTTCGGGATCTCCTGATCATCGCCTCAATGTTCGCAGCGTTGAGCACACTCCCCACCTCTGCCGAGGCCCAAGTGAAAACTCAACGCAAAGGCTGGATCACGCCAAGCACCGGCCCAAATTCAGCTCAACAGACACAGATCGACCGCCGCTTCGGGATGTTCATCCACTTCGGGATCAACACCTATTCCGGCAAGGAATGGACCGAAGGCACGCGTCTCCCCTCAACGTATAACCCAACCAAGCTCGACACGGACCAGTGGGCCAAGGCTGCACGAGACGCCGGAATGACCTACGTGATCCTGATCGCGAAGCATCACGAGGGCTTCTGCCTGTGGGACAGCCCGGCAACCGAATACGACGTCGGCTCCAGCCCTGTAACGACGGACGTCGTCGCTGCCATGGCGGAGAGCTGCAGGAAGTACGGCATTGAGCTTGGGCTGTACTACTCTCTGTGGGATCGGAACTGGCGCGATGGCATCATGCGCCATTCCGGCAGCCTCGATTTCGACGAGCGGACAAGCCTCGATTATCTAAGCTATATGAACGGCCAGCTTACGGAACTCCTGACCAACTACGGCGACGTCTGCGAGCTGTGGCTTGACGGCGGATGGGTTCTCCCGAGGGAGGATTGGCACATACCTGAGGTGTACAAGCTGGTCAAGAAGCTCCAGCCGGACTGCCTGGTGGGCGTGAACTGGTCCATAGGCCTGCACGAGAACCCCGATTTCCATGCGGTCCGCCCAGCGGGCTACAAGAAAGGCCTGCCGATCCGGTACTTCCCCAGCGACTTCCGGTTGGGCGATCCGATGCTGCCTGTCTTCCCCGACCCGAAGCTCTACTCTGGGCCGGATAAGCAGCTCTACTACATGCCCTTCGAGACCACGGTGACACTCAACACCCACTGGTTCTGGCACCCCTACGATGAAGGACTAAAGAGCGTCGATGAATTGGAGGTTATGTACGAGCACTCAACGGCTCAGGACAACGTGCTGATCCTGAACTCGCCTCCCAACCGGTTCGGGCTGATGGATGAGCACAACGTCGTCCGCCTGCACGAGGCAGCGGCGCGGCTGGGGGCTAATCCTGGCAAGCCGATTCCTCGAAACCTCCTGGCTGGGGCATCTGTTTCAGCTGACAGTGAGGCTGCTGATGCGCCGGCGTCTGGAGCGGTAGACGGGAATCCGGAGACACATTGGGCTGCAGGCAAAACTCAGGCGGCAATGACTTTCAAGCTGGCATCTGAGCAGTCGATCGACCGAATCCGTATCCGTGAGTTCAAGGCTGCTTCAGGGTTTGCCATCCAAGAATTCGTGCTGGAAGCACTCGTGAACGGCTCGTGGCGAGGAGTGTATGAGGGCACAGAGGTGGGCACTTCTCTGCTGATTCGAATTCCGACCGTCGAGGCAAGCCAGCTTAGGATTCGAGTTCTAAAGGCCTCGTCACAACCGAGATTGAGCCATGTGGCTGCTCATTCTCCTGATGAGGCTCCGGGCACGGAGCGGTCAGGATCAGCGGTTCCGTTTTCCGATGCCCGATCATCATCTGGTGGAGGATTGAGCTGACTGTGATCGACCGGCAGGGCTTAACTTCCACCATTTGGTGAACTGCCCTCAAATGGGAACTGAGCTGGCCTGCCCTTTAGCAGATTCCGGCCGCTCTGGGTGATCTGCAGATAGGCGTCGCTCGGAAGGCCTTCATAGGTGACGAACTGACCAACTGGTGGATCGTTCGTCACCTTGAAGATGGCAGTGCCCTCATCAACTTCATCAAACATGGCCACGTAGGCCATGTCCATGCCGTACTTCTTAACCAGCTCAAACTGGCTCCAAAGGAACTTCCCTTTCATCCTCGGGATCTGGTTGAGGGGTGTCGTGAACTTCCGCAAATTCGTCCAGCTGAACCCGGGGAATACGACCGGGTAGTAGTCCTTCCCCTCCTCTTTGCAGAACTCAAGATCGCCCGGCCAGAACCGCTCGAAGTGCTTCGCTGCCTGCTCAGGATTGCCGTAGCGCCCGACGTTCCAGGGGCTGACAACCGTGCAGAACTCCTTGATAAGATCGATGCGTTCATCGGTCCAGGATCGCCAATCGTTGGGCACTCCCAGCATGATCGTGCAGGCTCCGTTTTCCGGCTTTTTGAGAAATTGGAACAGCTCACGCGAGGCTTTGGCATCAAACTTCCGGTGATCGAATCCGAATCCCCACAGCGAAACAACCGGGCCGCCAGCGTGATGCATGTACGAATTGGTCTCAAGAATCTTCATCTGGCCCACCAGCCTGGACCAGTCCTTCATGAGCCTCTCGCAGGTGGCTCGGTCAAAGTCTGTGTCGTACATGACGGCGAAGCCGCGCCCGCTTCTGTTCGCTGCCTCTCGGCAGTTGCTCAGCACACGGTTAGTGCGCTGATCCTGCCAACCATTTGGTTGATCCGGGTTGATCGTGACTGCGAATCGCTGGACGAACGCACCATCAATGTCGTATTGACGCATCCAATCGAAGTGCCTCACGACAGTCTCCTTCACTGTGGAGCTGAAGACATGCGCTGTTGACCCGTCCTTGTGCCGGAAGTTGGTGGGAAACTTCTCTGCCGCGCCGTATTCGGTGAGGTCGGGCCACATGTCAACGGTGCAGGTCGGCGGTTCGCGATCAACCCCTCCCCAGTGCACGAACCCCGGCTCAAACCCATCCCCTTTCGCCATAAACCAGCCTTGGTAGCCGGCCATGACATTGCCGTGCAGGCTCTCAACAACCCGGTGGTCAGGCGTCGGGCCTGCGTACGGGACGAGGTCGGGGCGAATCTGAATCGAGATCGAGATCAGCGCTGCAAGCATTTGCTGGGATCATCTTGGCAGACCACTCATCTCGACTACAACTGAAATGCGCTCAGGTCTCCTCGTCATCGTCGATCAATCTCAGGCTTTTCATTTCTTTTCGCACTTCTTGAATCTCCCGGTTGAGTTGCGAGATGTACTCCGCCGCGACCTCCGAGAAGAGGTCCGTGCCAGCGTCGTCCATTTCGATCCAAAACTCACCTTCCTTGACCCATTCAATCAGATCGTTGAACGCGCTCTTAACGTCGTTCGGTTTGTCATCGGAAAGTGGAATCTTGGTGTTCTTCCCGGCATACTCGATCCGAATGAAGTGTTTTTCGTCGGTCTCAATGACTTCTGCCTTAATTGTTCCCATAGATCTTTCCTCGTTCTCCAAAAGCTTTCTCCCCG
>JALGYA010000245.1 GCA_029824475.1 Fimbriimonadia bacterium
CGGCAGCTAAGGACGAGTGGCGGGTCAATTTCTCAAGCGTTGAGTGGGACACAACGATCGAGGATGGCAAGTACAAAAAGGTGCCTGGGAAGCCGGAATACAACTGGGTCTGGTCTCCGCAGTATGTGATCGACATGCACCGGCCGGAGCTGTGGGGCTATGTCAAGTTCTTGTCGCAGACATCCGGGAAGACGGAGCCTTTCACTGACCCGTTCCATGCAGAGAAGCACCGCTTGATGGCCGTGTATCACGCTCAGCGAGCTTACAGAGGCAAGAACAAGACCTGGGCAAAGCTGGAGCACTTGGGCGACATAGCTCACGGCATGACGATGGAGACAACCGACAACGGCTGGACGACGTGGCTCGAAACCAAGACTCACAGAGTCAGCATTCAGAGTGATTCTAGAATCCAGGTCTTAGCCCTCAAGAAGTAGGACCGGGATTTCAAACTGCCGATCCGAAAGGAATCGGCAGCCGTCATTTGTGACGACCACGATCTCCTCCAGGCCGAGATAGCCTCGGCCTTCGACGTCGACTCCGAGCTCAATCGTATAGACCTCATTTTCTCTTATTGGTGTCGTCGGGGTTGTGCCGTAGCGCGGCCACTCTGGCCCGAGAATCGCTCCGCCATCATGAGCCACCTGCCCCACCTGATGCCCAAGGGCGTGCATGTATTCTGGATAGCCGTGACTGGTGATGACACGCCTGGCTGCTGCATCAATGTCGCAGCCGAGACATCCCGGCCTTAGGAGACTGGCGGCCTCGGTAATGCTGGCGTTGACCGCCTCGGCTGCCTTGATTACGTCCTCTGGGAGCGCCTCACCGGCCGAGACGTACCAGCAGCGCTGGATATCAGAGCTGTAGCCGTCCTTGATGACGCCCAGATCGACATGGAAGATGTGGCCGGGTTCCACGCTAATTTCGGGGGAGGGCACGCCGTGGCCGACCATGGAGTTCGGCCCGGAGTTGACGATGGGGTTGCCGACCTTGTCCCAACCGTATCCGAGGCTGCGGTCATCGATCCACTTGTGCGCCATCTGCTGGATGGCGAGCTCGTTCGTGCCTGTTTTTGCGAGTGTTGCCATCTCGATGAACAGTAGGTCGCCTTCTTTGATGGCTTCGGCAATTCTCCGCTGCTCTTCTGGCGTCTTTTCTCCTCTGAGCCGCCCCACGATGTTCTCCGCACTCATGACGTGCCAAGTCGTACCGCTGAGAATTGACTGGAGCGTGAGCATCATGCCGTGGGTGATGCCGTCCGCCTTTGAGTCGCTGACCGAGTAGTTTAGTGCGATCGGATCTTCAGAACTGCAGGCGGATTCCAGAGTCTCTTTGAATGCAGGAGCAAAGTCCTCGATGTAGGGCACAACACGATCCCAGTCGCCGCTCGCCTCGAGTGGATCCGCGTCGTAGTTGCCAAGGACGGCGATCGCTTCGGTGGGAGTGATGATCAAGGCGCTGTGCCAGGTGAGACCGCCGTCCAGGATCAGCGGCAGTGCAGGATCAGAGCCGCCGCAGGTCTCACGCACGAAGGTGATCCAGCACCCGGCGTCGGACTCTGCGACAAGCTGTTTTGCCTGTTCAATCTTGGCTCTGGTCATCGTGCTCATTGCCGCCAGCTTACAGCATCGGTGTATCCTAAAGATCATGCTCGCCATCGCGGCCTTTGCGATTCAATCCGCCATGTCCAACACGCACGCTATCATTTCTCAAAGCAGAGAGAAAACGCTGGTCATCGGCCACCGTGGTGCGATGGCTTCGCACCCTGAGAACACCCTGCCCAGCTTCGAAGCAGCGATCCAGAGCGGGGCATCCGCGACAGAGTGCGACATCTGGATGAGCAGCGACGGCGTCCCGATGGTGATTCACGACTCAACGGTAAAGCGGACATTCGAGCCGCACACGGGCTACGTGAAGGACTTCACAGTTAGTGAGCTTCAGAAAATGGGGGTTCCGACTCTTGACGAACTCTGCGAGCTGGTTCGAGACAGAATCGTGCTGGTTGTGGAGATCAAGGGCGGGGAGGGTGTTGTGCCTGCTGTCGTGGATACACTTGAGCAGAACCGGCTCGTTGATCAGTCAATTATCTTCAGCTTCACATCAGACTACGTGGCTGAAGCAAAGAGGCTGAATCCAAGCCAGTACTGCGTTTGGCTGTCTGGCTCGGGATACCAGGATTCACAGCTTCCTGACCTGGACAAGCAGCTGAAAGCGAACAACGCCGACGCTGTCGGCTTCAACGTGATGAGCGCGCGGGCCTCGCTGCTGGCATGGTTGAGGAAGCGAAAGACGCCCGTGTTCATATGGACGGTCGCACCTGGCAGTCGGATCGACTACCTCAAAGAGAACCGGGCGAATTTCATCATCACGAACCACCCGAACGAAGTTCGGGAGCAGCTCGGCGGTTAGCTGGAGATCGGCCAGGGAGGACTGACGGTGCCCATATTCCGGCACCTGACCGCCTCAACGATGTCGCCAACGACGGCTGCGGCTGTTGGACCACCGCCCGCCCCTGGTCCTGAGAGCGTCACTTCACCCAGCGGGTCGGCTTGGATCCAAAGAGCGTTGGTAGCTCCGCTAATGGCCGCGAGGGGGTGTTCATGCGGCAGAGATTGGACGGAGACAGAAATCTCCGGTGCATCACCGAATTGGGCAGAAGCGATCAGCTTGAGCCGCTCGCCCTTAGCTTCGGCGGCTTCAATCTCTGCTAGAGCGATTCCTCGAATTCCATTCAAGCTGGCAGAATCGATTGAGACCTGCTGACCAGTGATGAGCGAGCTGAGAATCGTGATCTTGTAGAGCGCATCCCAGCCGTCAACATCGGCGGTCGGATCAGCCTCGGCATAGCCGAGATCCTGGGCTTCATCTAAGGCTTCATCGAAGGAGATGCCGCGGGTTCGCATCTCGGTCAGGATGTGATTGGTTGTGCCGTTGAGGATGCCCTTGAGTTCGATAAACCGATTGCTGCCCAGCTGGTGCTGCAGAGGCTGAAGGATCGGAATGCCGCCGCCAACGGCCGCTTCGAACCTGAAATCAGCCCCGTTCTCCTGTGCAAGGCTCACCAAAGAGGCGATCTGTTTTGCAATCAGCTCTTTGTTTGCCGAGACAGCCGAGGCTCCTCGAGACAAGGATGCTCGGATGCAGTCGCCGGCAGGATTCTCGCCGCCCATCACTTCAACAACGACATCAATTGAGGGATCTGAAGCGAGGCCAAGAGCATCGTCAGTGAGCAGGGACCTGTCGATGCCCCAGTCGTGATCCAATGACTTGACCGCAACGGCTGCAACTTCAACATCCGCACCGGCACGGGCAGAGATCAATTCGTGATTGGCAGAGAGCGTGTCGAAAACCGATCGCCCAACAGTCCCCAGCCCAAGCAGGCCGACGCGGACCTTACTTGACATAGATGAGCGGGTCTCCAGGCTGGACGAGCTGGCCGTTTTCTACGCAGATTTTCGAGACCACTCCGCTTGTTGAAGCGGGGACTTCGTTGAAGACCTTCATCGCCTCGATGAGGCCGATCGGATCGCCAGAGGAGATCGTCTGCCCTTCCGATACGAAGTTTTCAGATCCGGGACTCGGCGACGCATAGTAGATGCCGGTCATGGGGCTGGTGATCGCCGTGCCTTCTGGTGCTGCCTGCTTTGCTGGCGCTGCGGCCCTTGGGGCCTGAGCTGGCGCTGCCGGGGCTGAGCCGTTAACTACGGCTACAGTCGGCTGCCGCCGATCAAACGAGACTTTCCAGTCGTCGCCTTTCAGTGTGGCCGCCTCAAGATCATGCTCTTCGATTAAATCGGCCAGCTGCTTGATGCGGTCATGAAGCTCACTCACTCCCATATTATGCCAGAGATGCCCCGAGCCCGCGTATCCGATTCGCCCTATCTGGTGGGGTGATAACTGATCAGAATAGGCCCATGATCACCATCTATAGGGCTGAGGATCGCGGGCGAACGCAATTGGGATGGCTTGACAGCCACCATTCT
>JALGYA010000246.1 GCA_029824475.1 Fimbriimonadia bacterium
GAAGATCGCAATCGGCCGCCTCATCGACGCAGGAAGCGAGATTCTAATCCTTGATGAACCGACCAGAGGAATTGACGTCGGCAGCAAGGCCCAGATCTACAGGCTGATCGACCAGCTCGCTCTTGACGGCAAGGCGATCATCCTGATCAGCAGTTATCTGCCGGAAATCCTCGGCGTCTCTGACCGGGTGGCAGTCATGGCAAGAGGAAAAATGAGACCCGCAGTTCTGATAGAAGAAGTTGACCAGCAGCAGCTAATGGCCTGGTGCACAGAGGCTTGAACCGACCAATGGAAAACAAAAAAACAACCCTACTCCACCGGATTAGCCAGACTTTCCCAGGGCTGCTGCAGGTTCTCGGCCTCGTCCTGGCCTGGGTTCTGATCTACGGGTTCTTTGCCTGGCAGGAGCCGGAGAGCTTCTGGCGGATGAAGACGCTTGAAACCGTCCTGCGCCAGACGATTATCGTCGGATTTGCGGCCGTTGGGATGACTTACATTATCGCTCGTGGCTCCATCGATCTTTCGGTAGGTTCTGTGGTTGCGCTCGTCACCGTTGTCATTGCAAAACTGATCGACAACGGTATGGATCCACTTGTGGCCGGGGTCATCGGAATTCTCGCGGGTGGCCTCGCCGGATTCATTAACGGCGGACTCACCGTCATGCTGAAGGTCGGCTCGTTTATCGTGACTCTCGCCTCTTTGCTTGCGCTGAGAGGTGTGGCCAAAGGCATTGCGGACAACTCCACGGTTACGCCGGGCGAGACCTGGCTCAGCGAGCTCACGGCTCCGCTTCCAGATGCCTACGAATGGCTGCTTCTCCCTAAGGGAGGCTGGCTGCTGTTGATCGCTGCGGGCATAGCCGCATGGGCATTGGGATCGACCGTTTTCGGCCGCAGGGTCATCGCTGTCGGCTCCAATGAACAGACAGCAAAGCTGTGTGGCGTGAATCCGAACTGGGTAACGATCAAGGTCTTTGTTCTTGGCGGCATCTTCGCGGGCTTTGCTGGCCTCACAATGTTCAGCCGAATGACCATTGGTGACCCGACCGTTGCGGTCGGGCTGGAGCTGCAGGTGATCGCCGCGGTCGTCATCGGCGGCGCCAGCTTGAGTGGCGGCGCCGGCTCGGTGATGGGCAGCCTCTTTGGAGCGCTCATCATGACCACCATCGCCTCAGGATCGAGCCACATGGGCCTCTCAAACTGGCACCAGGAGATCATCACCGGTGCGATCATCCTCATGGCGGTTGCGTTTGACAGATGGCGCCTCGCGCGGGCTGCCGCAAGAGGAGTTCACGTTTGATCAAGGTCGACGCGCACCAGCACTTTTGGATCTACGATGAAGAAGAGTTCTCGTGGATTACTGACGATATGGCGGTGATGCGCGAGTCATTCCGCCCCCAGGAGCTGAAGCCTCATTTGGAAGCCGCTGGCTACCACGGGACCGTGGCGGTCCAGGCTCCGCAGACCTTGGGCGAGACTTCGTTCCTTCTGCACTTAGCAGACGTGTTTGACGAAGTTCTTGGGGTTGTCGGATGGGTAGATCTGTGCTCTGAGCAGATCGAAGAGCAGCTGGAGACCTTCATTGAACATCCACGATTGTGTGGTGTTCGCCACATCGTGCAGGGTGAGCCGTCTGGGTTCCTTTCTCGGCCTGATTTTCGGGCCGGAGTCGCCCTGCTGGAGGATCGCGGGCTCACCTACGACATCCTGACTTTCCATCACCAGCTCCCGGAGGCGATCGACTTTGCGCGTGCCTTTCCTGACCAGTCCTTCGTTCTGGATCACATCTCGAAGCCGGACATCAAGGGTGGAGTGCTCGACCCGTGGCGTGCAGATTTCGCTGAGTTGGCGAAATGCGACAACGTCGTCTGCAAACTCTCAGGGATGTCCTTTGAGGCGGACTGGTCAACCTGGTCAGCAGACACCCTTCGGCCGTACGTCGACCACGCCTTAGCGTGCTTTGGGCCCCAGCGCCTCATGATCGGCTCCGACTGGCCCGTCTGCCTCCCCGCAGGAAGCTACGTTGAGACAATGAAGGCCACCGAGAGCCTAATCTCCGAACTCAGCGAAGACGAACAGGAGCGAATCCTCGGCGGGACGGCCATCGAGTTCTACGGGCTGATAGTTTAGCCGGCGCTCTTGTAGCAGGCTTCAACCAGAGCCATTGTTCTGAACGCGTCTTCGACATTCGTCTCAGGGACTGCGTCGGCGTCCTCAGCCCAGCTCTGAACGCTCGCCATTGTGCCGATGAACGCGTGCGGGAACCAGCTGCCCTCCAGCGCAACCTTCTGCCAGCCATCCTGATCCTCGTTGGTCCAGATCAGCCAGTCTTCGAGGCCATCCGGGTAGTTCATATTCAGGCCCATCTGGAACTTGATCGCGCCGCGTGTGCCCTCAATTTTGAAATAGCTCTCCTGCTCCTGCGTGCCCCATTTGTGCCCGTGATACGTGTTCACTTGGGCGCGCAGCATGTCGGAGTACTCCAGAATAATCGCGGAGCGCGATGAGTGCAGGTTCGGAGAAAGCGGATGCTTGATCGTGTTCGCTTTCACGTTGACCGGGTCGCCGATCAGGCTCCTGATCAGGTCTAGATAGTGGATCGAGTGGTAGACGATCTCCATCCGCGGCGCGAGCTCAAGGAAATACCAGATCTCCCAGGGTGTGTGGACACAGACCTTCGCTTCGATCTCAAGAATGTCGCCGATCAGACCTCTCCCTACGATGTCTCTGGCGACCAGAGAGTAGGGAGCTGTCCGGAGCTGGAAGTTGACCGCTGCCTTGAGCTCTTTCTCTCGGCAGATGGCAAGAACCTCCTCTGCCTGCGCCATGTCTTCGCCCATCGGTTTTTGAATCAGAACCGCAGCGCCATCCGGCAGCCTACGAAGCGTCGCAGCGATCTGGCTGGCGGGCGTGGCGAGGTCGTAAACCACGTCATTCTCAAACTGCTTCACCATATGGTCAACTGAATCGCTGACATTCGGAATGTCAAACTCCTCGGCCAGCGCGAAGGCAGACTGAGTCATGACGTCATAGATTGCGGCGACCTCAAAACCAGCCAGTTTATAGGCGGGAAGATGAGCATGCTGCATGATCCCACCTGCACCGATAGCGCAGATCGGCCGCGGCTCTGTGGGCATAGTCGGTGACTGATTGAACTCGTTCATATGCCTAAAATCGACTCCGCCTGGTTCTGTGCTTCAGCGAGCGCCTCTGCCGGCCGCAGATCCTGACGCATCACGAATTCCACCGCCCAGCTGATCACCTCATTGATCGCCGGATACTCCGGGATCCGAGGGAGTATTTGGCTGTTTTCGTGCGTCGCTTCCAACAGCCCATAGTATGGAAGCTTCGCCTGGATTTCTGGGCTGCGCCACGTGGATAGCCTCACACCGCTGCAGCCGTTTTCGGTCGTGACCAAGTCCATCTCCGGCTTGGCCAAGTGCTTCAAAAACGCCCAGGCTTCATCCTTGCGCCGGCTTCCGCTGAGCATGGCCATTGCCCAAAATACGTTCAGCGACATGGACTTGCCTCGACGTCCGTTCCCCTTCGGCATCATCGTGCAGGCATTTAGCCCGCGGATCTCAGAAGCTGCCTCCTCAGCGGTAACCGCAAAGCCAGACCAGTTCCACATCATCGCGGCTTTGCCGCTGGCGTAGTAATCACCGGACTGCACACTGTTCAAGCCAAGGCAGTCGCGCTCAACAACGCGGTAGACATGGACCAGATCGTGATAGAACTGAAGCGCCTCGATTCCTGCTTCGGAAGCGAAAGCTGGCCGACCATTTTCCAGCAGCGATCCGCCGCGGCTCCAGAGATGGACGAGGAAGTCGTAGACGTTGTTGTGGCCATCGGGGTAGGCGCCGATGCAGGCCCCGTAGAGCGCGTCCATCGGCCGCGTGAAGAAGACCGCTACATCCA
>JALGYA010000040.1 GCA_029824475.1 Fimbriimonadia bacterium
ACGCTGACGCTGTGTGAACTGTGGAGAAAACGAGGTAACCGGTTTCACCTGCCTGCAGAGCAGTGTGCATGGTCGTCGTGTCGCGCATCTCACCGACGAGAATGACGTCAGGAGCTTCTCGGACAACAGCACGCATCGCTGGCATAAAGTCCTCTGTGTCGATTCCAACTTCGCGCTGGCTGACATGTGCGACCTTGTCAAGGTGCTCGACTTCAAGCGGGTCTTCAATCGTGACGATATGCTTGGGGCTGCTGCCATTGATGATGTCAAGGAGGGCAGCAAGAGTCGTCGTCTTGCCGGAGCCTGTCGGTCCTGTAACGAGAACGAGGCCCTGTTTGTGCTTCGTCTGCTCTGCGAGCGAGGCCGGCATTCCCAGCTCTTCAAGATTCTTGATTCTAGTTGGCACGACCCTCATGACTGAGGCGATCGTTCCTCGCTGGCTGTAGAGGTTGCAGCGAACACGACATTTGCCGGGAACAACGAATGAAAAGTCAAAGTCGGTCCCCTCATCCCAGCGTTGAGCCTGCTTCGGCGTCATCACGGTGGTGAGCATGCGCTTGATCGTAGCGTCATCAAGTTTCGGCCATTCACCGGGAAATTCAGCCATTGAGCCGTTGATCTTCTTACGAGGAGCAACGTCAGCCTTTAGGAAGAGGTCAGAGGCTCCGGTGTCGTAGCAGATGCCGATGAGTTCAAGCAGGTCCAGTGAAGCAAGGTCACGCATAGTCAATCCACCTGTCCGTACAGGTCAAGCAAGGCTCACCGCGAACGGGGCCTGGCAACGGCGAAGTATACCAAAGCACCTGCCGCCAAACCTGCCGCAATAATGAAGCTGAAAACGACCTCATCCGAGACAGGCTTGCCGATCCGGGTCTCCGTCGGTGGTTCAGCCTGAAGCGAAGCAAAATCTGGAATCTGCAGGTCATCGGGATTCTGCGAATGGAGTTGAATCCGATAGTCGATTGTCGGTGGGTCGGGCAGAGCCACCGCCGCAACCGTGATTGACTTGCCAGGATAGGTGTGCAGGGTGTCTTCAGTGGGGCGCTCCCCTGCAAAGATGATCTGAATCGAATCGATTTCATGTTCAGCCGGAGCTCCGGCAAGTGCCATGACGATCGGCTCCAGCTCTAATGTGCCTAGATCACGGCGAATGAGGCCGTCAACTGAGCAGGCAAGCTTTTTAAACTGCCCTTGTACTCCGCCGCCCAACATAGGAAACCCTACTTCCAGACCACGAATTTCTGACCCTAGGATCTCGGCGAGTCTCTGTGCCTGAGAAACAAGCAGCTCATCCGGGTAATCCGGGCTCTTCACCGTGATTTCGAGCATATCTGCCCCCGCCGCGTGCTTATAGACGTTGACAATCACGTCCGGCGGAGGCATCTGGCGAATCAAATCTTCAGCTGTAGGATTCTGACCAACGACCGTTCCTGCCATAAAAAAAGCCGCCGCAAAGCAGCAGAATCGTCGGTGCATGGCCCAGGCTACCCGGCCTCAGAGGCCCAGTTCTTCAACAATTTCGCCACACCGGCGGAACCGACAGAGGTCTCTCTTCGTCTTCCAATAAGGACTAGGGATTGACATTCCCGGGCCAGATGGTCAAAATAAGCGACTTACGCAGAACCAGGCACGAGTATGGAACAGATTGAAGCCGATTCTTCACAGCCGATCTTCCTGACCAAGGAAGGCATGACCAAGCTCAAAAAAGAGCTTGCATTCCTCACCGTCGACAAGCGCGCCGAGATTGCCGAACGCATCCGTGCGAGCAAAGACCACGGCGAGTTCAGCGAGGACAACAACGAACTGGACGAAGTCAAAATGGAGCAGGCGATTGTTGAGAATCGCATAAACGAGCTCAAAACGATTCTCTCCAACGCGGAAGTCCTCACAAAACGCAACATCCCGTCGGACAGCGTTGGCATCGGGTCATACGCAACCGTAAAAGACGTGGACAACGGTGTTGAGTTTGAAATCCGAGTCGTCTCGAGCGTCGAGGCGAATCCCGACGAAGACCTGATCAGCGTCGAAGCGCCGATGGGTGAGGCCCTGCTCGGCAAAGAGCTCGGGTCAGTCGCAGAATTCGAGGCGCCAGCCGGCGTCGTCAAGTACAAGGTCACAGCGATCCGAAGATAGTTCGGATCGCTTCCTGACAAACGTCGTATCATGCATTTAACTGCGTGGTATGATTTGTGAATTCCCTCCTCTTTGCCTTGGATTCTCGGGCAAAGCTTAAATGGACCAATCATGGGCAAGGAACAGCGAAAAACAAGCCAGGGTGCCGGCGTACCGATTCCGAAAATGAAGCGGGGCGTGAAAGGCTTCTACCGGGAGGTCATCCGGGAGATGAAGCACGTCCACTGGCCCTCGCAAAAGGAGACGACACGCCTGACCGGCGTCGTCCTCGGCATCTGCGGCCTCATCATCACCCTGCTTTGGGCGCTCTCTCAGGTCTTCAGCGTCGTCATCAACGATATGATCCTTCGGGGTGGCGGCTAATCCATGGCTAAGTCCTGGTACGCGGTCCACACGATCTCGGGCCACGAAAACAAAGTCAGCAGACTTCTGCAGCGACGGGCTGAAATCGAAGGCCTGTGGAACTACGACATTTTTGAAATCCTGATCCCCACGGAGCAGGAGCTCAGCACTCGATCCGGCAAGCGGATCACTGTCACTAAGAAGGTGTTCCCTGGCTACATCCTTGTCCTGATGATTCTCAACGATGAATCGTTCAAGGTCGTCAAAGGCACCAGCGGCGTGACCGGATTTGTCCAATCAGGCAACAGGCCGGTTCCGCTTGAGCAGTACGAAATCGACCGGATCATGAAGAACCTTGAGAAGAGCGACGAGACTCCAAAAGTCGCCTTCGCCAAGGAAGACATGATCAGAGTCATCGACGGACCTTTCGTCGACTACCAAGGCAAGATTGAAGAAGTCAACACGGACCGCGAGAAACTGAAGGTGATGATCAGCATCTTCGGCCGCGACACGCCGGTTGAACTCGAATTCAGCCAAGTCGAAAAGTCTTAACCAAGCAGCAATCAGGGGCGTCCGTGCACAATCTGTGCGGACGCCCTTTTTGTGTCTGAACCGTCCTCACCTCAAATCCCTAAATGGAACTCCCTAAGCCGCCCCCAAAAAGCTGGAAAACCGGCAGCCGTGATCACAAAACCGAACAGGTGCTTGTCGACAAGCTCAACATCTCGCCGCTGACGGCAGCCGTGCTCGCTCAGAGAGGCTTTGCAGACCCTGACAAGGCCTACAGTTTTCTGAATCCCAGTCTGGACGACCTTTACGCACCCAATCTCCTGCCCGACTACGACGAAGCGGTCAAGGCGATTCTCGGAGCACGCGAACGGGGCGAGACGATCTACATTCACGGCGACTACGACGTGGATGGTGTCACCAGCACCGCCCTGCTCACCCGGTTCCTCACAAAGATCGGCTGCAAAGTCATCCCTCACGTCCCGCACAGAATGAAGGAAGGCTACGGCATCCACATGGACGCTGTCGGCTGGGCCAAGGAGCAGGGAGCAGACCTCTTCTTGACATGCGACTGCGGAGTCAGCGCGCTGGAGCAGCTCGACGCCGTCTACGAAGCAGGCATGAAAGCAGTCGTGACTGATCACCACGAGCTGCACGACACGCTGCCCAAGGCAGAGGCCGTCGTCAATCCGCATCGAAAAGGCTCGAAATATCCCTTCCCTGAGATATCAGGTGCAGGCGTCGTCTTCAAGCTCTGCGCCGGCATCACAGAAGAGCTGCAGCACAAGAAGGAGCACTTCTATCGCGCCTATCTCGACCTCGCTGTCCTCGGAACGGTTGCAGACGTCATGCCGCTCGTCGATGAGAACCGGATCATCGCTCGACACGGCCTTCAACAGCTCACCGTCTCAAAAAAGGCGGGCATCAAAGCGCTGCTCGGCGTCTCAAACCTCATCGGAGAGAAGCTCACCTCTCGGCACATCGGATTCCAGATGGGTCCGCGCATCAACGCTGTTGGCAGAATCGACGACGCCGCAATCGCTCTCGACCTCCTCCTCACCGACAACCGAGAGCAGGCAGAGTCGATCGCCCAGAGAATGAACGATTTGAACGAGGACCGCAAAACCCAACAGAGAGAGATGATCGAGGCCGCCGTCATCCAAGTCATGGATCAGGGTCTGCACGAGGAGAGCGTCATCGTCGCAGCCAACCGCGGATGGCACCCAGGGATCATTGGAATCGTTGCGGGACGGCTCGTCGAGATGTTCTGGAAACCAGCATTCGTAGTCGCCATCGGAGAAGACGGCGTCGGCAAAGGATCAGCCAGGTCTATCCCCAACTTCCATCTGGCTAACGCCCTTGGCAGTGTGGAAGGCTGGATTCTTGGCGGTGGAGGCCATGAGATGGCCGCAGGATTTTCGCTGAAAGAAGAGAGCATCGACGGTTTCCGCCAAGCTCTGAGTACCCGAGCTAATGAAGTCCTCTCAGATGAAGACCGCATGCCCACGCTCCAGATCGACGCTGAAGTCACCGGCACAGAAGCTGACCGCAAGGCTACAGAAGAAATGGAGCTGCTCGAACCGTTTGGCGAAGGCAACCCCCAGCCGAGATTCCTATGCCGAGAAGCCAACTTTGAGCGAGTCCTGCCGATGCAGAGGCACCCTCAGCACGCCAGGCTGCAGCTCAGCACAGGCGATGCACTCAGAGATGGGATTATCTTCAACCAGGCGGAGGAGGCCACGGCTGTTAAGGGGAGCCCAGTCGACTTGGTCTTCAAGCCGGAGCTGAATACCTACAACGGGAATACGACGTTCCGCTGGAACATTGAGGATTTGCGGAACAGCTCAGATTCTGATGTTGAGCCAACTTCGACCGTCACATCGTAAATCTCACCGTTTCTCTCCACTTTCAGCTCCAGGCTTCCGCCAACTCTCTGATCAAAAAGAACGACGGCTAAATCAACAGGAGTCTTGATGGGAGTGCCACCGGCCTCCCTGATGACATCACCGAGAGCGATACCTGCGGTAAAGGCCGTTGAACCAGGCATGACCGCCTCAATAATGGCGCCGCCTTTGGGGCCTGTCTTGAAGAACACGCCGATGGTCGGGTGCCTGACCTCATGATTCGGGGTCCGGAAGCCATCAACCACCCTGTCGAGCAGGTCTGGTCCGATGGCGTAGCCAATCGTAACGGCGCCAGGCCCGTATGTCGGAGCCAACGAGCGAATCTCAACGTCAGGATTGCCAAATCCGCCACCACCAAATCCACTGGCGGCTTTGCGTGAAGGCTGTGCCAACGCAGCGCCCAGTACTCCTACGAGTTCACCGCGACTGTTGAAAGCCAGCGCTCCCTGAGTCTCAGAGCCGAGCCCTTCGAGCGTAATTTCTGATAAGGGTGCATACCGCAGAGATGGCCTCATCTGGCCAACCTTGCTCTTGGATGTCAACTCCGCCCGTACCGGCCCCTTGACTGTGACAGCCAAAAGTCTCTCTCCTACGGCACTTCCCTGCGGCGCAACCCGGATCGGTGTTCCAAACTCCTTCTTCCAAGCATCTGCTCGGAGCAGCGACATCTGTGTTTCGGCATCGGTCTTCAATACACTCATCGAGACAAGCCTGCCGCCAATCATCCCTAGGGAAAGGCCGATCGGAGACACCGAATTGGAGTGTGCCAAGAAGTAGCCGCGGTTGTCGATGAGGACGCCAACGCCGCTCACCTCTGCGGCAAACTGGATCTCAACCACGGACCGCTGCAGCCGCCCCCAGAGGGGGTCCTGTGCAGGGGCTTGGGCCTGGGTGACCAGGCTGAGTCCAATCGCGCTAACCGCCGAAAACAACATCGTGAGTGTCCATGACCTCCATCGCCTCACCCGCAAATCCGAGTTCACCGGAAGGAGTCGAGATGACTACGAGAACGTCATCCATCTGATTGTCAGACGAAGCAATGAGCTCCATGTCTTCAGGCTGGGCTGCCGTATTAGCAGCAGCCATCATCACCTCAGGCTGTACGCTGCTTCTAGCCGCGCCACGTGAGGCATCTGACCGGGGTCGATTCATTGCAACGGCACCCTCTGGAACGGGATCTGCGGCGCTTTCAAGCAGCGCTGAACCAGCTTCAGCACCGAAGCTGAAGCTTCGGACATCGATGCTGCCTGTATAGAGGTCGTCAATATAAAAATCGTTGGGAGTTGTACCGTTCAAAGCAACGGGTTCAACGCTCTTTATGAGAGGGGCATCGCCGGTCATAACCAGTGCAGCCCATATCACAGCCGCCGCAGCGCCAACACTGCCAGCAGCCCATCCCCATCCATTTTTGGCAGGGGCTTTCTTCGCCGACGAAGCAAGAATCGCCTTCTTCAATCGCTCCTTCGAGAGCTGACAAGGAGGCACATCGCCCAGTACGACCAGATCCTGCTTCGCCTGACTGAGCATCTCAAGCTCACGCCGAGCGTCATCGCTCGTGAGCGAGGCTTCAAACTCAGTCTTAGCCTTGGCATCCATGTCGCCAAAGGCAGCTTTCAGCAGCTGGTCTCGTTCCTTCTTCTTCATGATAGTTCTGCTTCTTCCAGCAGCGGTCCAAGCCGATCCCTAAGCGCCCTTCTGGCCCTCAGAACTCTCAGCTTTGCTCCTCCAACAGAGCACCCCATCACTCCTGCAATATCGGGATAGGCCATCTCTTGGACATCCCTCATCACAATCATATTTCGGTGGTGGTCGGGCAGCGCAGCAATTGCTCGCCGCAAAACTTCCACTCGCCGATCAGCTTCGAGGTTTGCGATTGGATCGTCATTGGTGGTCCCAATGGTCATCCAGTTCAAGGCACCCTGCGCCTCCTGCTGCTCAAGGTGGTGTCGCCTTGAGGACATTCGGGCTTTGTCCGTGCCTAGGTTGGAAGCGATGCGCAGCAGCCAAGTCGTGAACTTGGCCTCGTCGCGATAACGCGAAAGGTTTTGGAAGGCTCTGACGAACACTTCCTGGACGATGTCTTCAGCATCATCCCGCCTCGGCGCCATCTGATAGGCGAACCGGTAAACAAGGTCGCGGTGACGATCGAAAAGCTTTTCGAACGCCTCGAAGTCGCCTGCCTTTGCCTGCTGAACCAGAGCCCTATCATCATCAATCGCTCTGTCAGACTGCATCGACACGCCCTTCACACCTGATCGACCAAGATTCAGCCGCACTGCTTCTCTCGTAGCCATTTTACAATAATTGGACGGGTGAGCACGAAAAGTGTTTCATCAGGATTTTGGGGCTGCCGCAGGTTCAACGCTGATTCGACAGCCCCTGCGGCATTGATCCGGCAGGGCCGGTAGCCTAGTGTGTCGAAGTGACCCTCGGCTCACCCAACAGGTTGTTGAGAATTGCTGCTGGCTTTTTATCAAATACCAATGCAGCTTCTTCACTTTTCCCTATACTGGTGGACGAGAGGCCTGAAAGAAGTGTTTTCAAGATCGCTGATCTGGGCAGCAGGCGCTGCAGTTTTTCTTGCTGGCTGCGGCGGAGCCGTGTCCACTGTTGACTCTGGAGGAGGAGGGGACACGGGAGGCACCCGTGAAGCCGTCGGCACCGCCAAGATCCGTGTGGATCTGGGCTCAGGGGCCGTCACGGTCACACCTCTTGACAATGCCGACAGCAGAGCCATGTTTACCGGCAACGCAGTTGGCGTATCGTCGTCTCGCGTTCTCAATGACGTAGGTGAACTGACTCGCCGCTCCATCAAAGTCACACTCACCAACAACACAGCAGAGCCGATCGGTGCGAACGGTTCTTTCCGCGTGGTGCTTTCTGACTTCGCGAATTTGGGCGCTCTCGGCACAGACCATTCAGCTGATACAGAAGTAACAACTCCCGCAACCCCTGCACGCCCCTATGGCGTGGACACAGATTCTGATGGCAATGTCTACTTCAGCGGAAAGACGAGCGGCCAGGTCCACAAGATGGTTGGCGGAGCGACAGCTCAGCTGGCCACAGGCTTCAGCGGCCCAGCTGGCGTGGCGGTTATCCCAGGAACAGATTTCCTGGCAGTGGCTGAGAATGGCGGAAACGTCATCTCCCTCACCAGCATGACCTCGGGCGGCAGAACCGTCATCGCCGGAACCGGCGCTGCCGGCTCCGCTGACGGCCCTGCCGCAGCCGCAACGTTCGACAAGCCGGACGGCATCACGGTCGATTCCAACGGCAATCTCTACGTAAGCGACGCAGGCACCAGCAGGATCCGAAAGATCTCAGATCCAACAGGCACACCAGTCGTCACAACCCTGGTCAGCTCAGGCCTAACGACCGTCGCAGACATCGATGCCGTCCAGATCCAGGGAACCGAGTACCTGGTGGCAGCGACCAAGCATGCCGTAACAGGCGTGGCTCTGCCAGGCGGCCAGGTCTTCACCATCGCAGGTGTTGCCGGCACTTCCGGCAATGTCAATGGCGCAGGCGACACAGCCAGGTTCAAGCTGGTTCGCGGCGTGGACGCCGCCAACGGCGCCATCTTTGTTATGGACGCCCAGAACTACCAGGTCAAGCAGATCACCCTGAACCCAGGCGGCAACGTCATGGACAGCGCAAGCTGGCACGTGGCACTGCTTGCTGGTGACGGGACAATCGGACACGCAGACGGCGCTGGCTTCGCAGCTCTATTCCAGTATTCGCAGCACCTGGCGGCTTCGCCCAGCGGCAGGCTCTTCGTGAGCACCTACTCAGGCGATACCATCCGGCGCATCGAAAGCACCAGTTCCGTCCTGCCGTTCCTCGGCAGCAGCGGCTCGGGCAGTGTTGAACCCGTGAACGTCGCCAACTCAACCGGCTTCTTCAATGACGGGACTGATGCCCGCCCCTACTTCACTTATTCGCCGCAGGCAGGCATTGGCCCCGGCGCTGCTCACACCCTCGATCAATGGGACTTCGTCATCCCCGAGGATGTCGCCGCATTCGAGTTCGTTATGGCTGTCGAATCGAGCACTGTCTCGCAGGCGTTTCTTGACGCTGTCTTGACGACAGGATCACCCTACGCTGGTTCTGAAAACGTCTACACCAGGTTGATCGCTGGCTCCCCGGCCATCTCCGGTCACGCTGATGGGCCCGCCCACTCCGCGAACTTCAACTACTCTTACGATCTCGATTCTGCTGACGACGGCACCCTGTTCATAGCTGAGTTTGGCAATAGTTGCGTGAGAATGATGACCCCAGATGGCATGGTCTACACCATCGCTGGCCATCCTTCTAGATCGGGGGTCCCGACAAATACATCGGGGGATCTCGCCAGTTTCTTAAGTCCGTTCGGAATCGCCACAAATGGTGATGGAACTGTCCTTTTCGTCACCGACTACAGCAGCCATGTGGTCACGAGAGTCAGCTTGAGGTACAGCTATCTGGACCGCAGGGAGGCATCTAACTGGGACGTGCGGGTCATTGCGGGCACCGGAACGGGCGGCTATGTAAATGGCGACGGCACGGTCGCTCAGTTCTTCAATCCAGCAGGAATTGCAATCGGTGCGGATGATCTCACTCTTTACGTCTGTGATTCCGCTTACGACAAAGTCCGGAGATTGACACGGTCAGGAAGTGATCCAGATTTGGCCGCTGGCTGGAAGACTGAGCTCTTCGCAGGATCCTCTGCAACGTCTTCGACAGAAGGGCTTGTGGATGGCTTTGGGACATCTGCGCGATTCAATAGCCCGTTCGGAATCACTGTGGCTTCAGACGGCATGATCTATGTTGCAGACGCCGTTAATCGTGCAGTAAGGGCAATTACACCTTTCCGCGATGTCACAACCTTGGCTGGTGACGGAACCGTGGGTCATGTGGATGCGGCGACCGGCTCCTCCGCACGGTTTGGGACCATCTACTCGCTCGATGCCGCAGATTCCGGCCATATCTACGTGCCGGATTACTCCAACGGCGCCCTTCGCCGCGTCTCCACATCAACAGGCGAAACACGAACCGTCGCGGATGGTGCTGGAGCGCCTTACAAGGATGGGCTCGGCTCACAGTTCTATGGCTACGCCCTCTTCGGAGCCTGCATCTGGCCTTCTGGGGACGTCATCGTATCTTCAACATCAGGGGTCTACCGATTCTCACGAATAATCGACGACGCAGCCCGCTAAAGCGTCGCCAAGAGTGGAGTGTGATCACTCGGGCGCTCAAGCGTCCGAGGGTCACGGTCCACCCAGCACCGCTCTACCTGGCCCACCAGAGGCTCGGTCGCGTAGATGTGGTCGATCCGCCAGCCGAGGTTGCGGCTGACCGACCCCCTAATCCGGAAATCCCAGAACGTGTAGTGCCCCGGCCCCTGGTTGCCGTCAAAATTTCTGAAGCAGTCTGTCCAGCCCCAGTCAACCAGCCGCGAAAGCTTCTCGAACTCATCCGGGTGGTGCCCGACTCCGCCCAAGTGCTTTGCTGATTCAAACACGTCATCCGGCGTTGGCGCGACGTTGATGTCGCCCAGCCAGATCACTTTGTCCGTCGGCTTGTATCGCGAGGAGACGAACGATCCGAACTCGTCCATCCAGCGCATCTTGTAGTCCCACTTTTCACTTCCCACCTCGGTGCCGTTGGGCACGTAGGTGTTGATGAACCGCACTCCGTCGAGCGTCGCCTGAATCACGCGGCAGTCCTCTGGCCAGCCGTCACTGAACCCGACCTCCACGTCCTCCAGGGGCTTCTTGGAGATCATCGCGACGCCGTTGTAGCGCTTCTGACCATGGATCGAAGCAAACCAACCGGCCATTTCTAAGTCCGCCATCGGGAAGACATCGTCCGCCGCCTTCGTCTCCTGCAGCGCCACCAGGTCCGGCTGAACCTCATCCAGCCACTCCAGCAGAATCGGCATTCTCGCCCGGACAGAGTTGACGTTGAACGTCGCGATCTTCACGCACCGAATCCTACCCGCGCCACCACGACCGGAACGCGTGAAGTCTCAAGTCTCGCTCGCTGAACAGGTTTGTGAATTGTGAAGTCAGTAGGCTCTGCCTCCGCCGTTCTCTCTTCCCTCTCGGGCCTTCTTCCGCAAGTCTCGCAGCCGCTGGACGCGGCTTTCCCAATAGCCTGGTCGAAAGAGCCCGCAGGTAAACCCGGTCCAGCCTGTGCCGATCCTGACGTTCATTTCGATCTGACCATCGCTGTTAATCCCTACCCTCCGCCTCGACTCACTCGTAACTCCATTGAAGCGTCTAGCTTGTCGAGCTCGACGAGCCTGTTCAGATTTGGGCAGGTCCTGCCAGGTCACAGGGTTGTACTCCAGACCAATTGTGTGGTTCACCAAATCAAACAGCTCTGTCCCCTGCTTTACTTCAAGGCCAGGAACCCACCAAGTGTCCGGCTCTTTCATAATTTGCTGCAATGAATCAATGTCCATAGCCTGCAGGGCTTTATAGGACATTCGGTGAGTTGCGGCCTGCACCGGATCTGACTTATCGTGGGCTTCTGCATAGTAGCTGTGATAGTTGATCCACTTCTCCCTGTATTTCTTGATGTCCAGATCAAAGTAGATCGCCTCATCCTCCTCCCTAACCTCCGCACAGGTGGCAAGGGCTAGACTCTTCAGAAAGTCGCGATCACTCATACGATCAAAACTGAATGAGCAGCTCCACCCGCGAAGCTGCCAGTGAACGATGATCGGCTTGCCAACATTGAGTCGGCCCAGGTGCCACAGTCCAATCTGCCCTGGTTTGCTCGGATCAACCAGGCTAGCTTCACCGCCGGACACCTCCACATTCTCAGAATCATGAGGGATCATGTGGAGGGCGTAATCTGCGGGCAGACCTTCACGAGGAATGGTCACTGCGCCGTAGAGCCTATGAGGGGAGATTCTGATCGGTTCCTCCTCGTCGTAGCCAGCGACGACACCTGCTTGAGTCTGTGCCAGCTGTATCAGTGCCTGCTTCTCGCTCGACCGTTTAACGTTGGCCTTTGTCGGCACGACATAGTTGCAGACGAATGCCGGCCGCTTCAGTTGTGCTGCAAGGTCTAGAGCCAACACCCCGGGCTTACCGCCCGGGGCTGACAAAGCGACGCTAGCAGCTGCGATGCTTGCGATGATAACCATTGATTTGACTATCCCTGATTCCTATGGTACGTCAACGATGTAGACATTGTGTGCCACTAAGTCGTCTGAGTCGTGATCCCAATTGAGCGGATGACTCGTATCATCGACTAATGCACTTATCGTTGTCAGCATTGGAGAGGAGCCGGGGTCCACACTGCGCGTAACGAAGCTGATCTGCCATAGATTCTCAAGCCAGTCGTTTACAGAGTTGGATGATGCAAGATTCAATCCACCGTTCGCGAAAGTTGGTGGGCTGCCGGGGGTCCAGGGCACGCCGGGGCCGTCGTCAACCGCTAAGCTCATTCCTGAGCCAGGGATAGGAAGATTTCCATCCCGAGGGTGCACCGCCGTATCCTGGTCTTTTGACGTGAAGGAGAGTGTGACACCCGTGTTCTCGTTTTTGTTGCCAGACGGACTGAATGCTGTTTCATACATATCGGGGTGTTTATTCCCACTGCCTGCCTGCATGGAATCCAAGCCAAGAACGAGCATTGCCATTGATGTAATCATTTTTGATGTTATCCTAGGGAGTCATGCTGGAGAATTAGATAAATAGATCCCCAACATCAAACCCGGTCTCCAGTTATATCATGGTGTTCAGGAGATTTGCAAGGTGGGATCGGATATTTCTAAGAAACTTTGTGGCGTAAGAATCCAACTCCGTCCGCGCGGCCTATAATGGAGCACATGACACGACTTGCTCTCATCGCCGCCGCAGCCATCATGGCCGTAGGGGCGAACGCTCAGGCTTCAGCCACCAAGGCCAAGAACTCCCTCGAGAAGTGGATGGAGAGCCAAGGTGCCGTCGGCATGTCCGCCGCCGTCGTCAAGGACGGCAAAATCATCTTCAACGAGTCGTTCGGCTACGAGAATCGCGAGACCAAAGTCAAAGCCTCCAACGACACGGTCTACCGCCTCGCCTCTATCAGCAAGCCCCTCACCGCTATCGGCTTCATGCTGCTGGAAGAGCAGAACAAGGCAGACCTCGACAAGCCCGTCACCACCTACAACCCGACCTGGCCTGAGACCTGGAAGCCCGTCACACCGCGTCACCTGCTCACCCACACTTCCGGCATCCGCCACTACGCCACCGGAAAGAACGACAACGGCTTCACCCAATACCGCCGGGCGACGGATGCCGTCAAGAAGTTCTCATCCGACGAACTGATCTACAAGCCAGGCTCCAAGTCGCAGTATTCGACCCACGCATTCACGCTGCTCGCGGCGATCATCGAGCGCCAGAGCGGCATGGCCTTCCAGGACTACATGTCGAGCAGGGTCTTCTCAAAGAGCAAGTCCAAAACCCTGCAGTGCGAAGACCTGACGAAAACCGCACCGAAGCATCGATCCGAACTTTACGCGAAAGGGACAGAGCGGGCCTCCCACTCCACGCGCCGAAACAACCTCTCTTGGAAGTTTGGAGGAGGTGGAATGGAGTCGAGCGCCAAAGACCTCGCCCTCTTCGCCGCCGACTACATGGCCGGCAAGATCGTAAAACCGGCCACGGTCAAAGAGATGATGAAGCCACAGGGCGGTGCTGCAGGCGGAGCCAGAGGCCTCTCCTGGAGCGTCCGCGGAGATGAGTTTAGCCACAGCGGAAGCCAGCAGGGCTGCGCTTCCCTTCTGGTCGGATTCACCGACTCCAACGTCGCCATCGTGGTGCTCTGCAACACGAGCGGTGTCGCACCCGGCCAAGCGGTCGGGCTCATCGCTGAAGCCCTGGGATTGATGCCAGACCAAGCGGCCTCCGCACCGGTAGAATCGGCGGCGTGAACGAGCGGCTGAACGGCGAGGGAATCCCACGCGACACACTTCCGTGGGCGCTCACCCAGCGACGCCTCGTTCTCCGTGCCCGCAGCATCGACAAATGCCTGCTCTGCTGCGCGCCAAACGTCAACGAAGCGGGCATCTGCGAGGTCTGCTACACACTCCTCAGGCCAGAAGAACAGGGCCTCGCTGAACGATGGCTGGCCGGGGTCGGCCCCTAGTGGGCTGGATCATCCCCGTCTTCCTGGCCGCAGCCTTCTTCGGGCTGCTGAGCTGGCGGCTCCGTAATGGCAGCACCAAGTCAGTCCCCACACATGCTGAGTATTGGGTCTTCGGCATCGCCAGCCGCCTTCCGCCCGATGAAGCGATCATCAAGAAGATCGCCGAGCTCGTCCCTCCCGGCGCAACTGTGGCCTCAAATGAAGGCCTGCTGCTCACAGATATCCGCCTGAAAATGGCAACGGTTCTCAGGTCAAAAAACCCGCATTCCTTCCGGCCCGACCTCTTCGAAGAGGACGTCACAATGGAGCCCGAAACACTGGAGGCCCTCACCTCTGCCACCAGCTTCATCCGCATTCAATACATCAGCACAGCCCCTCTGAGAGATGCCGCCCACCTGCGATTCCTTCCTTACCTGGCGGCCGCTCTTGGCCAGATGACACGCGGCCGGGCGATCTACGACCCGATCAGCCAGGCCATCTGGTCCGCTGACGAATTCATGGACAAGATCAAGGCGGATCCTCTGATCCAATCGCCCTCTTTCCACGTCCAGGCCCGCTGGTACGAGACCGTTAATGAGTGCCGTGCCTACACGCTCGGTCTCGAAAAAGTCGGCCTCCCAGAATGGTCAGTCGGACCAGTCGAGTGCGATGAGAAGACAATCATCCTGCAGGTCATGCAGGCAGCCGCAGAGCAGGCGCTCGAAGGCCAGGAGCCGCCCTATGAGCACGAAGAATTCGGCGACACATTCGTCATCGTCCCCGACGGACTGATCCGCGACAAGGCTGTCCATGTCGACATCAGAAGGCGGCGCGCTGTATGACCTCCATCCGCATCATCCCCTGCCTCGACATTCGTGATGGGCGCGTTGTCAAAGGCACGCAGTTTGTCAACATTCGCGATGCAGGTGACCCGATCGAGCTCGCCAAGTACTACAACGATCAGGGCGCAGATGAGCTCGTCTTCCTCGATATCACTGCCTCACACGAACGCAGGGAGACGGTCGCGGAGCTCGCCTCAAGAGTCGCCGAACAGATCTTCATCCCCTTCACCGTCGGCGGCGGAATCAGCGAGGCGGATCAGATCAGGGAGATTCTGCTTGCAGGCGCGGACAAAGTCAGCCTAAACACAGCAGCCGTGAACAACCCCGCCCTCATTGAAGAGTCCTCACGCCGTTACGGCGCGCAGTGCATCGTCTGCGCGATCGACGCGAAGCAGACTGGAGACAGCTGGGAGGTCTACCTCCACGGCGGGCGTACTGCCACAGGTCTTGATGCTGTGGAATGGGCTCAGGAGGCCGTCAGGCTCGGTGCAGGCGAAATCCTGCTCACCAGCATGGACCAGGACGGCGCCCGAGACGGCTACGACCTGGCTCTGACCCGAGCCATCAGCACTTCGGTCGGTGTGCCGGTCATCGCCTCGGGTGGTGCCGGAACCGCCCAACATCTGGTCGATGCTGTCGAGAAGGGCAAGGCTGACGCCGTGCTTCTGGCCGGAATCCTCCACGACGGAGTCTCTACGGTTCACGGCCTCAAAGAAGAGATGGCGGCCGCCGGCGTCCCCGTCAGGCTTTGATGGCAAACAGAGTGAGGTCCAGCTCGTGAAAAACACGTGGCGGCCCCTCCTGCGGATTGAAGTGAGCCCTCAACGATCCCGTGCTCTTAAAGATCATCTCTGCCACTTCCTCACGAACCTCATCGGAGCACTCTTGGCGTGAAATCCAGTCCTCAAAATCGAGCGCTCTCGGCTCCACTTCTGCCCATCTGACAACGAAGCCAGCCGCTGCTATAAGACCAAGCCACTCACTAACCGGCCGACACGTTCCGTGAGAGGGATCGCGAAGGGACCCTCTGGACCCACGATGTCATTGAGCATGATCCAGCCGCCAGGCTTCAGCACCCGGTTCGACTCCGCCAAGAACCGCTCCACAGATTCAAAATGGTGCGCCGCCAGACGAGTCGCAACACCTTCTACTGAAGAGGCCTCCAAAGGAAGATCCTCAGCAAATGCCTGGAGGGTCTCAACTCGACCAGCTGACTCCCTGTCAACGATCGCCAGCATCTCAGGAGTGGGGTCGACAGCGATCACCTTGTCGGCCGCCTTGGCAAACGCATATGCCGTGTGCCCCGCACCCGTCCCAACATCGACAACAGTTCCGCCGGAAACTCCTGTCCGCTCAACAAGGGCGTCCAGCTTGGCTGTCTGACGATGAGCCGGGCTGTCGAAGTAGTTCTCCGCCAGCCCGCCAAACCGATCAACCGAGGATTCCCGCATCACTCGACCGTGAGGAACAGGGTGTGCTCCACGGTCTTCTCGCCAACTTTGACGCTGAACTTCAGCGGGAAGACACCGTAGGTGTTCTTGGGAACGATCATCTCGATGTTCACCTTTTTGGTTCCGCGAGCGTGATAGATCAGAATCTCATCCGTCGCGCCCTTTGAGAGAGTCCACTCATTGGGAGCCTCGGCCGTAAACATGCCCTCAAGCTGCCCCATCACCTGAGACTTGAGCGTCACGCTTCCCTTCACAACCTGGGCATCTGCCTGCGCCTTGATCGTGTCGGGCAGTCTCACATCGAAGTCCAAGAATTCGGAGACCCTAATCGAGCTCCGCAGGATCGCGACGCTTCCATCTGCGCGGGTCAGCTCTGCGCGAACCACTCGCCAGCCAGGCGTAGCGCTCTCCGCAACAATCGACTTGAATCCGACCTTCATCGACTTGCCCTTGAACGGAGCGAAGGGCTGTCGCCCTTCGGCGAGGTTGGCTTTCAAATCACCCTCAGCGCGGTACGCGAACGACTCGAAATCGACAGAGTCGTCATCCCGCCGGATTTCATACTCAATTCCAAACTCGTCCTCGCGAGCGATGCTGCGGTTCCGAACGCGGGGCCGCCAAGACTCGTTCTCCTCCAGGCCGGAACTCGAGTCCAGCTGCAGGATCAAAAAGCCCATCGAGCGCGGCACAAAGGGCGCGCCAAGGTCATCGTTGGGTTCGGCAACATCAACCCTAACACCCAATCTGCTGCCAGCCTCCGGCTTCATGTTTGAAGGCGGCTGATAAGAGGCCTCAATCACATAGCCATCCGCTGTCGGCTTGGCTGATGCCATTACCGAGCTGGGCGCAAGTCCGCCAGGCCGCCACTGCGGCCCGTTCTTATCTGAAGCATCGAGCCGACGGATCGCTGTCTTCGGAATCCCACCAGCCACAGAAACGCGAATCTCGTAATTGTCATCGCCGTTGAGCCATCCGTCACCTGAGTAATCGAGCGACAGAATCATGTCCTGAGCGCCGTCAGTTTCGGCAGCCCAATAGACAGCGTTGTCATCCCACTGGAAGAAGACGGGCTGACCACCACTTTCGCCAAGAGGATCCCACTCTTCGCTGGTCATGCGGCCATCAAGAACCGGCGTGACGGCCAGCCGAACTGAGCTGGAGGTCAACTGGGGCTGCCCAACCTGGACCGGCGTTCCGGTCAATAAAAACGAGCTAATCAGCGCAGAGAACATCTTCTGCTCTAAAGACTGGACAGCAATCGGCAACGCTTCGGCAGTTCAGCGTGAATTGGGCCACTCGCCCCTGAGTTATCCACAATTGGCCGCGTGGCCCTGCTCGAGCCGCTCCCGGTAAAGTCCAAAACATGTTCATCTCCGGCATCGCCGCAGTCTGCCTTGCGGGCCAGCAGGTCACCAACATCGGCACGAGAAGGGAGCTGTTTGTTGATCAGCACTTGATCTCCTCAATGGACAACGTGAGCCTCGAAATCGGCCAGCCCCGTGACGAGGGCCCTGTCTTCAAGTTCGACAAGCCTTGGGAGGGCCCGTTCTGCGGCTACTCAACAATCATCAAAGATGGAGACCGTTATCTGCTCTACTACCGCGGGCTTCCAAGAGCAGGCGGCGATGGATCGAACATCGAAACCACCTGCGTCGCCCTCTCTGATGACGGCATCAATTGGACGCGGCCAGACCTGGGAATCCACGAAGTCGAGGGCACTAAGACAAACAACGTGATCCTCGCCAACATGGCCCCACTCTCCCACAACTTTAGCCCGTTCCTGGACACACGCGATCCAAAACAGAGGTTCAAAGCCCTCGCAGGCACGGAAGGATCAGGCCTGATCGCATTCACCTCAGCAGATGGCCTCCACTGGTCCAAACTCCGCGACGAGCCTGTCATCACAGACGGCATGTTCGACTCGCAAAACGTCAGCTTCTGGTCTGAGGCAGAACAGCTTTATCTCTGCTACTTCCGAACCTGGACAGGAGGCGGATACTCGGGATTCCGCACCGTCAGCCGGAGCACCTCCAAAGACTTCATCAATTGGACCAAGCCTCAGCCGATGAGCTTCGGTGACGCACCGATGGAGCACCTCTACACAAACCAGACCCACCCCTACTTCCGCGCCCCTCACATCTACGTCGGAACAGCGGCCCGGTTCATGCCCGGTCGACAAGTTGTGTCAACCGATGAAGCGAACAGGCTGGGCGTGAACCCAAGCTACTTCCGAGACTGTTCGGACGCAGTCCTGCTCACTTCCCGAGGAGGCTACAGTTATGACCGAACACACAAGGGCGCCCTCATCCGACCAGGCATTGGTCTTGAAAACTGGGTGTCACGGTCGAACTATCCAGCGCTGAATCTTGTTCAGACCGGCCCGACTGAGATGTCGCTCTACGTCAACCAGAACTACGCCCAGCCGACTTCAGCAATCCACCGCTACTCCATGCGCCTCGACGGCCTTGCGTCAGCCTCAGCCGGAGCTGAGACAGGATCGCTCACTACGAAGCCGATTACCTTCACTGGCCCCACCCTCCAGATCAACTTCGCCACCTCCGCGGCAGGTGGAATCAAGATTGAACTTCAAGACACAACCGGCAGGCCTATCAAGGGCTTCACGATGGAAGATTCAGTGGAGCAGATCGGCAATGAGATCGAGCGGACCGCCTCCTGGTCAGGCGGCTCTGATCTCAGCGCCCTCATTGGCACGCCGGTCCAGATCAAGTTCCAGATGACCGACTCCGACCTCTACTCCTTCCGCTTCGCAGGCAAATAAAAAAGCCTGGCTCCCAAATGGGAGCCAGGCTCTGAGTTCTGTGCGAAGGACGTTAGTCTTTCTTTGCGAAGCCCTGGAAGGGCTGCTCAGCGAATTCTGCCTCTGCCTTAGCAGCGGCTTCCTCGGCTGTCTGCTCTTCAGAAGCTCCATCGGTCGCCTCTTCAGCGGCCTCTTCTTCTTCGTAGACCTCAGCGGCATCGTCCTCTTCGTGGTATTCCGGATCGAAGACGACTACATTGACGCTGCAGTTGACCAGTCGGTGCAGGTCGAGCTCAACGTTGTGTGTGCCGAGTCGCTTCAGCGGCTGCAGCAGTCCAACGACCTTCTTGTCGATGGTCTCGCCCAGCTGCTCTTTGACAGCGTCAGCAACATCCTGTGATGTCACAGCGCCAAACAGTCGGCCCTTGTCGCCGGCCTTGACCTGAATCTTAACTTCCAGGCCGTTCAGCTTCTCGGACTGTGCCTCAGCGCCAGCCTTCGTGTCTTCCAGCTGCTGAGCGATGCGCGAATTGCGCATTTCCAGAGCCTTCAGCTGTGCCTTGTCAGCCACAACTGCCATGCCCTGTGCGAAGAGGAAATTGCGGGCGTAGCCGTCCTTTACGTTGACGACTTGGCCTTCCTTTCCGACCTTCGGGACTGTCCTCTTGAGGATCACCTTCATGATTGCAAACCTTTCCTTAGCGTCCGAAGCTGAAGCCTATTGCCGGGGAGCTCTCTCGGAAAATCCCCTCAAGTCCTGCCCAGCCTCGAATGCCGCCGCCAAATTCCTGTGTGAGGCGCAAGTCGAATCGAGGGTCGTTAAACCCATAGATATCGCTGCGCAGGTTCAGGCTTGACGCGAGGCGATAATCTACCCCAACGCCGGGCTTTCCAGCGTAGACCCCGTACCTTAGTCCGAGACCTTTGTCCATCCTCTTGCGAATCTGGGCATTAATCCTGTTGGTTTCAAGCGCATCGTAGAGTCCGATGACGATATCATCCTGCGCGCCGGGGATCGTAATATTGGCATCTGTTCGAATGTGCTGGCCGTGAGACTGATACCCAACGGAGAAGTCTGCATCAACCTCAGGGAACAGACCGCCACCCATTCCCTGGAAGCCATCAACCGTCGATTTGAAGCTGTTCACCAGCTCAGTCACGTCATCCACCAACGTGTTCGCCTTCTTCATGAGAATGAGCGTCTCTTCAGAAATCAGGATTCCATTTTCTGACAGGGACTCAAAGTCCTTGGCCACCTTCTTTCCAGACGCCGTCATCTCGGTCAAATCACTCGATATCGTGGTGCCATTGGCCGTAATCTCCTCAAAGCTCTTCAAGCTCGACTTAAGCGATGCGTGAAGCTCAGGATCGCCGGTCAACTCGCGCAGATCAGAAACCAACAGCTTCCCTTGATTCACAGCCTCAGTCAAGCTGTCCATCAGCGCGATCGCCTTGTCTTCCAGAACGCCCTGAGCCACGATGTTCTTGATCTCAAGGCTCATCTCCTCCATGTTCGCCATGGTCCGACCGGTCGTCACGAGGAGGTTATTGAACTCATCCTGGTTCTGAACCAGCAGCTGATTCATCGTCCCCGTCAGTTCAGCAACCGCGTCTGCCGTGCCCTGAGCTGAGGCCATCATGTCCGTGACGCCACTCTTCAGCTCCTGGTCCTGCATCAGCTCTTTCATCGCCGTCATCGTCTCATTGATTGAGATCAGAAGCTCCTCACTCTCAGGGATCATCGATGCCAAAGGAGATGTAACTGTGCCCGTCATCTCTGCATTCGGCTGCATCGTTCCGGGCCCAGCACCAGGGATGATCTGCAGAACCTGATCGCCTACAGAAATAAACGACGTCGGCAGGACGGCAGTGCTGCCGCTAGGCAGCTTATGGGCCGAATCTACAGCGAGTGTCGCAACTGCCCGTCCGGCTGACTCCAGCTTGACGCTCGTCACTGTACCGATCTGCACGCCAGACATGGTGACTCGCGCTCCCGTCGTCAGCCCGCCAGCGTTGGCAAGCACCACACGGTATGAAGTGCGGTCGACAGTAAACATGCTTCGCTGAAGGACTGCGGCGACGCCAACAAGCATCGCGGCCAACAGAAGCACCAAAAACCCAACTTTCGCGGCTGCCTGCATAACTCGATTCTATTGCAAAGACGCGCCAATAAGCGAACCTGTATCTAAAATGCAGGATATCCGCACTGCCTTTGCTGCATATGACGCCGGCAGCCGCCCGTTCGAGGCTACATCAGCGAAGGTGGCCGAGGGTAATCTCGCCCTGTCTCAGAGCCCAATCTACAATGCTCCCGCTCACCCTGGCTCTCACCATGTGCTCGGTCAATCGCACGCCGCTTGATCTCCGTTCGCCAGACGGCAACGTACTTGTTTCGCTCAGATTGGAGAAAGGCGATCCGCACTGGGCTGTCAGCTTTGGGGAGCACCCCGTCCTTCAATACTCCAGATTGGGACTACAGCCGCAAGACGCACCCTACGGAGCCTTCAAAGTCATAGGTTCCAAGCAGAGCACGTTGGACGAGACGTGGCAGCCGGTCTGGGGAAAGACGTCCTCCGTTAGGAATCACTACAATCAGGTGCTCTTGAACCTGGAGGAGATTGGCGGTCAGAAGAGGCGACTCAACATCGCAGCCCGCACTTACGACAACGGCGCAGCCATCCGATACGAAATGGTCGGCACTGGCAGCCAGACCTTCAGCTCAGACCTCACTCAATTCTCCTTCGCAGGCGATTTCACATGTTGGAGCGCCAACGGCGAAAGAGCCAACATCGGCCCGGTCCCCTTGAGCAAATACGGAGGATCACAGCTCCCGCTCACGGTAAAAGTGGCAGAAGACTGCTACGCCTCTCTGCTGGAAGCTGCCATTGAAGACTACGCTCCGATCAGCCTAATACGGACCGCTCCCACCACTTTCCTGGCCAGCACAGGTCCATCCACAGCGGCCCTGCCGTCACAAAGCTCCTGGCGCGTCCTTCTTCTAGGTGAACGACCGGGCGACCTGCTGGCCAACAACACGATGGTCAACTTGAATCCACCCAGCGCAATTGAGGACACCGAGTGGATCAAGCCGGGCATATCCCTATGGGATTGGCGCGGCTGGGGAGCGAAGACGCCGGACGGCTTCACCTACGGGATGGATATGGAGTCCTGGCGGCGACAGATCGATTTCGCCTCCAAACACGGCCTTGGCTACCTGCTCCTGGACTCAGGCTGGTACGGGCTCGAATTCGACCCGGACGAAGACCCGACAACAAGCCGCGACCACCTGATCCTGCAGCCTGGTCCCGACAAGCCGGAGCTGATCCGCAAGCCAGCGCCCGAGAACTGGGAGAGCCCCATCGATGTGCCTGCACTGATCAAGTACGCGAAGGAGAGGAATGTCGGCATCATCCTCTACCTCAACGATGCGGCGCAGCAGAAGCATGATCTGAACGAGACGCTCGCGACCTACCAGGAATGGGGTGCAGCCGGCATCAAATACGGCTTCATGCGGGCGGGCGGCCAGGACAAGGTGCTCAAAACCCGCAGGATCGTCGAGCTTTGCGCCATGCACGAGCTTCTCTGCGACTTCCACGACGGCCCGATCGCCCCCTCCGGCGACCGCCGCACCTTCCCCAACTACGTCACGCGCGAGTTCTGCCACTCGCAGTCAGACGCAATGCGCGCCTTCTCACCGAGCACCTTCTGCACCACTGTCTTTACAAACATGCTCAGCGGTCCGCTCGACATGTGCAACGGCATGTACAGCCTCAACAGCGCAAAAGAGGCGCGCCCGAAGATCTTCTCCGAGGTCTACTCAACGGTCACCGCAGAGACGGCCAGAGTTCTAATCACCTTCTCAGGATTGAGTCTACTGCCGGACATCCCAGAAGCCTACGAGGCCAAGGCTGACCTGTTCGAGTTCATCGCCAAACTGCCGATGAACTGGGACGAGACGAGAATTCTAAATGGTGAGATCGGCAGGCTCATCACCACGGCTCGCCGCAGCGGAGAAGAGTGGTTCATCGGATCATCCTGCGATGAGCGAGGCGTGGAGCTCTCGATCCCGCTCGACTTCCTAAAAGAGGGTGTCGAATACGCCGCAACTCTATATGAGGATGGTGATCAGGCTCACTACAAAACGAACCGTGAGGCCTATCAAGTGAGGCACACCGTGGTCCGAAAAGGCGACATCGTCAAGGCAAAACTGGCCCCCGGTGGAGGCCACTGCATCTATCTGACTCCAACTGAGAATCTCGAGTAATGAGACAACCAAATACATCCTTCCTCTCACGCATCACTTCCCTTCTATTCATCTTAATTGGAGCCGTCACCATCGCCACCGCCACAGATCCCATCGACCTTTCAGGCACCTGGCAGCTTGCCCTCGATTCAGACGACAGAATGCTGGCCTCAGCACCCTCCCAATGGACATTCAACGACACCATCCCCCTGCCCGGCACTACTGATCTAGCCCAGAAGGGCACTCACATCACCAGCTCAAAACCGTTCCAATACCATCTCACACGTGAATGGGAGCACCTCGGCCCCGCCTTCTACTCGCGAAGCATCACCATCCCTGAGAGCTGGGAAGACCAGACCGTAGAGCTCTTCCTTGAGCGCGTGATGTGGCAGAGCCGTGTCTGGATTGACGGCAAAGAGACATCACCAGCCCAAGACTCGTTGAATACGCCTCATCTCCACAAACTTGGCCAGCTCACCCCCGGCAGGCACCAGGTCGTCATTCGTGTTGACAACCGGATGATCCACCCGATCGGGAACAAGAGTCATGCTTACGGCGACCAGACACAGTCGATTTGGAATGGCATCGTCGGCAAGATCGAACTCAGGGCAAAACCTGCTTCTCACCTCGGCCTAATTCGTGTCTTCCCTTCCAACGACGGCAGCATTAGAGTTGAGGCCAACGGCATCGGAGCCGGCCCCATCACCCTCACCGCCACCTGCTTGGATTCTGATCAGTCGGAGTCAGAGCCCTTTGCATCCGTTGAGGCAGGTGCTGATGGCGAGTTCACCACGAACCTGGATGGCAAGGTCAACTTCAAGCCGCAGATCTGGTCAGAGTTCTCAACCAAGCTCTACGAACTCAGAGTCGACCTCAATCAAGAAGGCAGACTCATCGACACGCAGACCGTCAGATTCGGCTTCCGCGAGGTCTCGCGCGAGGGAAATAAGCTCTTCATCAACGGAAAACCAGCCTTCATGCGCGGCAACCTCGAGTGCGCAGTTTTCCCTAAGACCGGGCATCCTCCCACTACAGTCGAAGCCTGGAAAAAGGTCTGGCAGACCTACCTTGATCACAACCTCAACCACGCCCGGTTCCACTCCTGGTGCCCTCCTGAGGCGGCCTTTATCGCCGCAGATGAGATGGGCATCTACCTTCAGGTCGAAGCCCCCATCTGGATCGATCACTGGATGACGAAGCCCAACCCTCGCCCAGAAATGGACACGCTTGGTCACCCCCAAGGCCTAGGTTTGAACGACCGCACCACCGACGCCTTCGCCCTGGCCGAAATCAGGCGCACGATAGACACCTACGGCAACCACCCCTCCTTCGTCTTCTTCGCCATCGGCAATGAACTCGGCACTTCTGACTTCGAGGTCACCGGCACCTGGATGCGTGACGCGAAAGAGCACGACCCCCGCCACCTCTACGCGGCGTCCACTGCCCGCGCCATCACTCCTTTCTGTGACTTCAACGCCACCCACTACATCCCCGATGTCGGGATGGGGCGTCAGCATCTGGAATTCGGTACGAACTGGGACTATGAGGACGTCTACAGCAAGGCCCCCGTCCCGATCATCGCCCACGAAATTGGCCAGTGGCCGGTCTACGTAGACTGGGAAAAGGAGCTCCCCAAATACACCGGCCCAGTCAAGCCGTACCGGCTTGCTGAGATGGCTGAAGCAGCGAGAGCCAACGGCCTATACGACCGCAGCGAGGAGCTAATACGGGCCTCAGGAGCCACCAACCAGCTGCTCTACCGAGACGAAATCGAGTCGTTCTTGCGAACCCCCTCCTGCAGCGGCTTCCAGCTGCTGAGCATGCAGGATTTCTCAGGTCAAGGTGAGGCGCTAATCGGCTGGCTCGACTCCTTCTACGACTCGAAGGGCACCACCGACCCCGCCTTCTTCCGCCTCTACTGCGCCCCCACTGTCCCGCTGCTCAAGCTGCCTGGCTACGTGTTCAAAAACACCGATCGGCCCTCGATCGATGCGCTCATTCACCACTACGGAGAGACAGACATCGTTGACGAGGAAGTCATTTGGCAGCTCTATGATCCCAATGGCAGAACAGTCGACTTCGGGACCCTTGGAAAGCAGACCATTCCGACAGGCACTGTCAGCCCCGTCGGCACCATTACCCCCAACCTATCGAGGGTGACAGAGGCCACGATGGCGACCCTCTCCATCTCACTGCGCTCGCAAAAACGAGAGAACATCTACAGGATCTGGATCTATCCAGAAGCCACTGAAGCGGCGCCAGATCCAGCAGTCGTCGTCACATCAGACTGGGAAGGCGAAGCCAAGACCGCGCTGGCTGCCGGCAAATCCGTCGTTCTCATCGCCAACAATCTCGGCGGCCCGGCCGCTTCTAAACTGGCCCATTGGATGCCTCTCTACTGGTCCGTCCCATTCTTCCCTGGCCAGAGTCGAGAGACCATCGGGCTGCGCGTCAGCCCGGAACACCCTGCCTTAGAGGACTTCCCCACCTTCGCATTCGGCGACTGGAACTGGCACCGCATCGCCAAAGGCGCACGCGGATTTGATCTGACAGATTCCACGCCAGCCAACTTCCTCCCAATTGCCGAGCCGGTCACGGACTTCCATCTCAACCGCCGCCTCGGCTCCATCTTTGAAGCGAAGGTCGGCGCAGGAAACCTGCTTGTATGCGGCTACAACATCAGCGAGGCCAAGGCCAAGGAGCTCCCTGAGGTCGCCCAACTCCGCCGCAGCCTTCTCGCCTATGCGGCGAGCAGCAGCTTCAAACCCACAACTGCGTTGCACCTGGAAAAGCTTGACAAGCTCTTCCACGATCCATCGATCAAACAGGTCAGGCTTCCAGAGCGCTTCAACAGAGCAGACCTCTATGTCAGCGCCGCCAGCAAGCTCGGGAGTTTCAGCCAACTAACGCCGTGGATCAAGAACACTGATCAAGTTCTCAGGCAAGTCGAAGGCGTGAATTACAGCGTCGAGTCACAAGGCTCATGGAGAGACGAGGCAGGATCAGCATGGGTCGGGGACGAGGTCACTATTACAATCACCGCAAGGGCTGGTGTCCCTGGGAGATTCCTGGCCCGGTTCGATGACTGGAACAAGAACGGGCGAACAGGCACCGTCACGTTTGAAGGAAAGGCTCGTCAGCTAGGTGCTCACACCGACGGCGTTTGGCTCGAGTTCCCTGTCATCCGGGAAGACACGAACGACGGCCGTCTCATCCTGACCGCCAAGGCTCTCACCGGCCCAAACCTCATGATCACCGACATCGCTTTCATCCCAGAAGAAGACTGAGCTCAAAAAAAGGCACAGAATAGCGGACCTGCTTCTACAATGGAGGAGATATGTGGCACACGTTCGCCGAGCCAGCCCGCCGGGCGATCTTCCTCGCCCACGAGGAAGCCCAGCTCCACCAGTCCACGCTGGTGGACACAGAGCACCTGCTGCTCGGCCTGATTCGTGACCCCGCAGGCCGCCCCAGCCGCATGCTCCTGGCGATGGACTGCTCACTCGAAGAGATCAGGCAGGCCGCTGAAGCCCTCATGCCTGAGTCACGCGCACCCATCTACCAAGAAATCTCAATGTCGCCTCGCACGAAGCGGGTGTTTGATCTTGCCGTCGACGAATCAAGGCGCGCAAACTCAGACCAGGTCCAGCCGGAGCACCTCCTCCTCGGCCTACTCAGAGATGACGGTGGCCATGCTGCCGACATCTTCACTGAGGCCGGCCTCTTCCTCGACTCCGCCCGGTATGCACTCGCAGGCCTTCCAACGGAAGTTGACTTGCCCCGATCAGGGCATCCGATGACAGAGTCAGCCCAGCGAGTCCTCGATGCCGCCGCCAAAGCGGCAGGCCCGAATCCGATCGATCTGGCACACATTGCGGAGGCGATGGCGAACACGGGCAGGGCGGAGAGAGAAGAGATCGAAGCTCAGCTGGATGCTGCCGCTAAGAGCCTGGACGAGGCCGCAAAAGCGCTAAGATCAGCAAAGTCTGCAGTGAGTTAATCGCAGTCTTTTGTGAAACATACCGAGCATTTTTACTGGGTCATTGCTAAACTAGGCCTATGTGGCATATGTTCACAGAACCGTCCCGCCGGGTTATGTTCTACGCTCAAGAGGAAGCGCGGAACTGCGAAGCGTCGTGCGTTGCGTCCGAACATATCCTGCTCGGATGCTTGGTGGAAGAGGACTGGAAGCCGCCTAAGCTGCTGGAACAGCTCAATTGCCCTATCGAACAAATCAGACCTGCTGTCAAAAAACTGAGGGTCGGACTGGCACATCCAAGCCACATACCACTGGCACACTCGCCTGAGTCGAAGGCGATTTCCGAAGCAGCCTTCGAGCTGGCCAAAGGGACCCCTTCCGGTGCGATCCTGCCAGAACACATTTTCCTCGCTCTGTTCAGTGATGAGGATTACGGAGCAGCGAAGATTCTTGCTGACTTGGGAGTCACGCGCGATGCTGCTGAGGCTGGCCTGAAGAGTCTGTAGAGACTAATCCGGGAGGGAGACTCAATGTGGCAGACGTTTTCTGAGGAGGCACGGAAGGTCGTCTTCTTCGCACAAGACGAGGCCGTCAAAATCGGAGGAGAGGTCGTCTTCACCGAGCACTTTCTCCTTGGCCTTTTGCGAGAGGATCAGAGCGTCGCTTCACGAGTCCTCGATCGCATGTCCATCAGCCCGGAGGAGATCAGGACAAAAACGCTGGAGCAGCTCGCCGGTGGAGCTTCGCTGCCCGTGCAAGAGATGTCGCTATCCGAAGGGGCAAAGCGACTCATCGACCTGGCATATGACGAGGCTCGAATCCTCAAGAACAAATTCATCGGCACGGAGCATCTCCTGCTGGCCCTGCTCAGAGTTCATGAAGAGCTGGCTGGCCAAAACATTCATGTTGACACCGGCGGCAGGATTCTGAACGAGCTCGGTGTCACTCTCGACTCGGCCCGGACGATGGTTGCCATCCTCCAGAGCGCCGAATGGGATGCCTGACCCCCTTTCTGCCGCAGTTCTTGGACCGTTCCTCCCAACGATGGACCATCTCAGGCCCAGTGAACGTCTAATAAGGAAGAACGAACGGCTCAGTATGCCCGGCGAACCGACCGATATAACAGGTAACAACAGGTTCAAGACATGCTGACCGGAATCGAGGCGACCTATGTGGCAGAGATTTACTGAAAGAGCCAGGAAAGTGGTCTTCTTCGCACAAGAAGAGGCCAAGAACTTCGGTGAGGGATACGTCTCCACCGAGCACCTCCTCCTAGGCTTAGTGCGCGAGAACGACAGCGTCGCTGCGCGTGTTCTTGAGCGCATGGGCGTCAGCCTTGAAAAGATCAGGTCCGAGGTCGAAAAGCAGCTTCCCAAGACCGATTCTCGCCCCGCGCAGGACATGTCGCTCACTCCCAGAGCCAAGCGCGTCATCGACCTCGCCTACGACGAAGCCCGCAACCTCAATAACAACTACATCGGCACTGAGCATCTCATGCTCGGCCTGATAAGAGAAGGAGACGGCCTCGCAGGACGTGTGCTCCAGCGGCTCGGCATCGAACTCGACCGCGCCCGCAAAGAGGTTATGTCCCTCCAGGACAACGAGGAGACTCCGGCGAAGACGACCGCCCGATCCTCCGGAAGCTCGACGCAGACAAGCACGAGCAGCCGCACTCCTACCCTTGACGAATTTGGAAGAGACCTCACAGAGCTCGCTGAAAACGGCAAGCTCGACCCGGTCGTCGGCCGCCAGCAGGAGATCGAGCGCGTCATGCAGATCCTCAGCCGGCGCACCAAGAACAACCCCTGCCTCATCGGCGACCCCGGCGTTGGCAAAACCGCCATCGCAGAGGGCCTTGCTCTCCGCATCAACAGCGGCGACATTCCTGATCTGCTCAAAGACAAGCGTCTCGTCGCACTCGATATGGCTGGCCTCGTAGCAGGCACCAAGTATCGCGGCGAATTCGAGGAGCGCATGAAAAAGGTGATGGAAGAGGTCCGCAAAGCAGACGGCCAAGTCATCCTCTTCATCGACGAACTCCACACGCTCGTAGGTGCAGGCGCAGCTGAAGGTGCAATTGATGCTTCGAACATCATGAAGCCCGCACTCGCAAGAGGCGAGCTGCAGTGCATCGGCGCGACAACCCAAGACGAATTCCGAAAGCACATCGAAAAGGATGCTGCATTGGAACGAAGATTCCAGGCCGTCAAGGTCCGCGAGCCGGACGTTGAAGAGGCTGCAGACATCCTCAAGGGCCTGCGTGAGCGATACGAAGCTCACCACGGCGTCGAGATCACAGATGAGGCGATCACCGCCTCAATCCAGCTTTCCCAGCGCTACATTACAGACCGCACACTCCCCGACAAGGCCATCGACCTGATTGATGAAGCCTCAAGCCGTGTACGTCTCCAGCGAAGCCTTCCACCGCTCGACGTGCGACAGGACAAAGTCAAGCTGACTAACCAGCTGGCAGACCTCGATCACATCCGGCGGCACCGAGAAGACTCCACAGAGTTCACCGAACTCGAAGAGGCATGCAATGTGCTCGAGCAGGAGATCGCGGAGCGCGAGGAAGCCTGGCGTGCAGAAGAGAAGCCTGACGCAGTCGTCGGAGAGGACGAAATCGCTGCGATCGTGCAGAGCTGGACAGGCATTCCCGTCAAGCGGCTGGTCCAGGCAGAGAGCGACAAGCTTCTCAAGATGGAGGACGACCTCCACAAGCGACTTATCGGCCAAGGCCACGCGGTCGAAGCCGTCTCCCGAGCCATTCGCCGTTCACGCAGCGGCCTGAAGGATCCCAAGCGGCCCATCGCCAGCTTCGTCTTCCTCGGCCCCACCGGCGTCGGCAAAACCGAACTCGCCAAGACCCTCGCAGAGTATCTCTACGAAAAAGAGTCGAGCATGATCCGGATCGACATGTCTGAGTACATGGAGCGATTTGCAGTGAGCCGACTGGTCGGTGCCCCTCCGGGATACGTGGGATATGACGAGGGCGGACAGCTCACAGAGCAGGTCCGACGAAACCCCTACAGCGTCATCCTCCTCGACGAGATCGAGAAGGCGCACCCAGAAGTCTTCAACCTGCTGCTGCAGGTGATGGAAGACGGCCAACTTACAGACAGCCAGGGCCGCACCGTCGACTTCCGAAACGCGATCATCATCATGACTTCAAACGTCGGCGTCAAGCCGATCGAGCTCGAGAAGGGACTCGGCTTCAGAGACAGCTCTGACGACCCGACCGATCCTCGAACTTACGAGTCGATGAAGAACAAGATGCTCTTAGAGATGAAGAAGACATTCCGACCGGAATTCCTCAACAGAATCGACGAGATCATGGTCTTCCAGCACCTCGAGAAGGACGAGATCCTAACTATCGCGGACCTCTACATGAAGAGAGTCAACGAGCAGGCCAAGGAGCTCGAGATCACAATCGACCTGAGCGACGCCGTCAAGGAGTTGCTGGTCAACAAGGGCTACGATCCAAACCTCGGAGCTC
>JALGYA010000247.1 GCA_029824475.1 Fimbriimonadia bacterium
GCATGCTCGCTGCTCTGATCGGATTGGGCTTGGCCCAGACACCTGACTTCGCGTCGTCGCGATCTCCCGTGTCCGACACATTTCTCTCCCGGGAGAATCCCGATCTGAACTACGGTCGATCACTTGCATTGGAAGGCGGGCCTGATCGCGTCATCCTGATCCGACACACGGCGCTCGATCTGGCCGTCCCGGAGGGGCACAGGATCACCTCGGCAAAGCTGGTGCTCACGATGCTGAGCGGAGGAGCGAAGGTCAAATCCGTCCACCGAGTCATCAGGCCCTGGGGTGAGGGGCCAGGCCGACCGAGCCAGACCGTTCCTGAAGAGCCCGCCCGATTTGCAGCCACGTGGAAAGAGGCACTCGCCGGTGAGTCCGGCGGTCGATGGGACGGCGGCGGAGCAGATGGGTCTGACGACAAGACATCCATCTCTGGCTGGTCCGCATCGCTGAGTGAGTTTTCATTGACCATTGACGGACTGGGTGGCGCGCTGCAGGCGATGCTGGACGATCCAGCAGCTGATTGGGGGCTGCGGATTGAGATGGACTCGAAGGCTGCAGTCGTCAGCAGCGAAAACATGGTGTTCGGTCCGATCTTTCAGATCGAGACTGCTCCGGAAGCGGCATCCGGGCCCGATCTGGCTGTAATGGAGCTCGCTCCCGGCCTGACAACGATCGCCGATTACCCAGAGGAAGGAGCACAGATTCGATGGCGGCTGCGAGTCAAAAACGTCGGCTCTTCTGCCTCCACAGCCGCGCAAGCGAAGTTCTCCGTCAAAGGTGCGCAAGACAGCGAACAGCCGATTCCGGCCCTTGCGACCGGGGAAGAGACGACTGTCTCCTTTACCGCGCGCTGGAGGTCTGACCATACAGATCACCGGGCGGCGAAGGTGAGTGCCTCGATCATCGAGCAGGCCGGGAAGGGCAGGAACAACAGCATCACCGTTTTTGCCGATGGCCTCGCAGTTGCCCGATCACCGCGCTCGACAGCCACCGATGCTGATCTCCGGCGGGCGGTCGATCGAGTGAACCATCACATCCTGCCGTTTAGCCGATTCTCGTTCGCCATGGAGGGGATCACTGAGCGCGTCCGGTACGTATCTGATCCAGCCGCCGCACACTTCCTGGTCTCTGCATCTGGGCACGAGTCGCTGGCTCGGGAGATCGTTGCGCTCGCCTCCGGCTTTGGCCACGAAGGAGACACCCGCGACGACGGATTCTACACACCTGAGGTTTCGCTTACTGATCGGTCGTGGCCTCCACGGCTAGCCAACCAGCCTCCTATGCCTGAGTCACATCTGGCAACAAAAGCACAGGCTGGGATTCTTCAGCAGATGCTGGGCAAACTGAGCGAGGCACGCAATCCACGCAAGGCTGCCTTGCCGTCTTTCGTCTTCCTCCGGCTGTTCGATCCGGGAGGGAAGAAGATCACCAAGGCTCAAGCTGAGTTTTATCAAGGGGCTGAGGGTGATGTCTCGGGCCAGCGCCTGGGTGCGGAGGAAGCAGTAAGTGGAGCCCTCACGTTCTCGCCGTCAACTCTTGGCCGTGAATCACTGATTGCCGGTCCAAATCTGCAATTCTCCGACGCATGGCTCAATATCAAGTTTTCGTCAGGCGGAGCTGAAGCGGTCTATTCGATCCCGTGGGCTCGGCTGGTGGCTGAGTCCGCCCGATCTCGCGACGGGTCGTCGGCATTCATGGAGGCGCGGGTGATGCTCCCCTCCGGTCCGGTCGACTTCTCTCGGGTCTTGTCAGACAACGCGACGGTCGAAGACGCATCCGGCCGATTCCCTGCCCAACTTCTGTCGCTCGTAGACCAGGACAAAGAAGGTGCTCGAACATCGCTCGCGATCCCGGCAGGAGAAGGCTACTGGCTCGACCTAGACATCGGTCGTGACCGACTAGTCGGTGCCGTCGTTCTTGAGTTCGAATCCGAACCGTGGGATTCGCTTGAGATCCACACGTACCAGACTGGCCAGACACCGGCAGTCGCGCGGCTCTGGATGAAGGAGATCAACTCGAAGAGCCGAGTCCAGAAGGTCGGAGATATCTGGCGGCTCACCTACATTGGGCAGGCCACACAGGCTCGGTTTATTAGAATTGAGCCGGGCGGAGACAAGGCTGTGAAGCTGACCAGCGTCAAAGTCCACCCGGCGAGGGTCGGCGGCTAAACCGGCTTCATTTCAAGCCAGTTTTCGCCGACTTTGGCGTCCACTTCGACCGGGACGTCGAGCGGCAGGGCCTGCTCCATCGCCTCCCTGATCGGCTCGATCCACTCCTGAATCACATCAGGAGTGCCTTCGAACACGAGTTCGTCATGGACCTGCAGCAGCATCGCCAGCTCTGAGCCTTCGATCAGCTTGCGGACGTCGAGCATCGCGATCTTGATCATGTCGGCCGCTGTGCCCTGGATCGGCGCGTTCATCGCCTGGCGCTCAGCGTATTGGCGAGTGTTCCAGTTGGCAGCATGGATGTCAGGGAAGTGCCGGCGGCGACCGATCAAAGTTGATGTATAGCCGGTGCTCCTGGCGCCCGCGACGATCGTGTCCATGAAGCCGTGAATCTTGGGGAATCGCTCCTGATACTGCTCAATGAGCTCGTTCGCGGAGGCCGGATTGAATTCCGCGCCCAGCTGGTTTGAAAGTCCATAGCCGGTGACACCATAGAGGACCGCGTAGTTGAGCATCTTCGCCATGCCGCGCTGCTCTTTGGTGACTACGTCCGACTTGATATTGAACATCAGGGCGGCGGTCACGGTGTGGACGTCGGTCCCGGACTGGAAGGCCTCGGTGAGGTTCTCGTCGTCGCACATGTGGGCGAGGACCCGCAGCTCGATCTGGCTGTAGTCGAGCGAGAGGAGTGTATTGCCTTCCTCAGCATGGAATGCGCGTCTAATCTGTCTCCCCAGTTCGGTTCTGATCGGGATGTTTTGGAGGTTGGGATCGCTGCTGCTCAGGCGGCCTGTAGCAGCGACCGCTTGGCTGAAGCTTGTGTGAATCCGGCCATCGCTCGCGATCATCTTGGGAAGGGAGTCAGCGTAGGTTGACTTCAGCTTCGTCAGTTCGCGGTAAGTGAGAATCTCGCCCGCGATCTCCCAGTCTGCTTGGAGATCGCTCAGGATTTCGACGCCAGTCGCCCAGCCAGTTTTGGTCTTCTTGCCTCCAGGAATCTCAAGCTTCTCAAACAGGATCTGGCCAATCTGCTTCGGTGATCCGATGTTGAACTCTTGGCCGGCGTATTCCCAAACGGTCTGGCGGACCCGCTCAATGTCGATCTCCAGCGACTTCGAGAACTCGTGCAGCATGTCCGCGCTGGTGGCGATGCCCGCCTGCTCCATCTCGGCAAGCAGCGGCACGAGGGGGAGCTCAACGTCGTAGAGAACCTTCTCCTCGCCCTCGGCTTTGACCTTTTCTCTGAGGGGCTCTTCCAGCAGCAGCAGCCCGAGTGCCTGCTGCTCCGGCGACAGCGGCAGCTCGGCGTCGAGATAAGCCTGAATAATCGACCCAGCCTCGTAGGTTCCTCGACCGGACTGCAGCACATAGGCCGCGATCATCGTATCCAGGTGCGGCGGCGTGAGGCACGGATCGATGTTCTTGTAGAGCGATTTAAGGTCGTGGCCGATCGCTCGATCGGGTGCAGAAGCGAAGAGTCCGTAGACTGCCTCTGCTGAGGCCTCGCGCACCTCATTCCCCTTGGCGACCATCCAGCCTGATGGTTCGTCGTCGAACATCGACTTCTGGTCCTCCGATTCGGGAAGGCAGAGCGAGAACGGCCCATCGCCAACCCATTTCTGAAGCTCAGAGGCAGACGTCGCCTTGGCAATCACCTTAGGCTCCAACGATGTTTGGGCCACGGCGGTGAATACCGGTGCGTCTCCGTCCATGTAGGGTGCCAGGGCCTTTTCAATT